>JAQGLF010000014.1 GCA_028293025.1 Alphaproteobacteria bacterium | reverse complement strand
AGCGGACGCCCTCCATGCCGTGCTGGTTGGCGTCGCCGAAGGCCGAGCGCTTCCAGCCGCCGAAGGTGTGGTAGGCGACCGGCACCGGGATCGGCACATTGATGCCGACCATGCCGACATTGACCCGGGCCGCGAACTCGCGGGCCGCGCGCCCGTTGCGGGTGAAGATGGCCACCCCGTTGCCGTACTGGTGGGCCGACGGCAGGGCCACGGCCTCCTCGAAGCTCTCGGCGCGGACCATCTGCAGGACCGGTCCGAAAATCTCCTCCCGGTAGGAGCGGAAATCGGGCTTCACATGATCGAAGAAGGTCGGGCCGATGAAGAAGCCCTCCTCATGGCCCTGCAGGGAGAAGCCGCGGCCGTCGACGACGAGCTCGCCACCCTCGTCGGCGCACATCTGGATATAATTCTCGATGCGCTGCCGATGGGCGGCGTTGACCACCGGGCCGTAATGAGCATCGGGATCGGTCGAAACGCCCACGCGAAGCCCCTCGATCGCCGGCACCAGCTTCGCGCGCAGCGCATCGGCGGTCTTGTCGCCGACCGGCACCACCACCGGCAGCGCCATACAGCGCTCGCCGGCCGAGCCGAAGGCGGCGCCGGCAAGGTCGTTCACGACCATGTCGAGATCCGCGTCGGTCATGACGATGCCGTGATTCTTGGCGCCGCCGAATGCCTGGACGCGCTTCCCGTTCTCGGTGCCGCGCGAATAGATGTACTGCGCGATGTCGGAGGAGCCGACGAAGCTGATCGCCCGGATCTCCGGATGGTCGAGGATCGCGTCGACCATCTCCTTGTCGCCGTGGACGACCTGGAGCACGCCGTCGGGCAGCCCTGCCTCCTTCATCAGCTCAGCGAGGCGGACGGGGACGGAAGGATCGCGCTCGGAGGGCTTCAGGATGAAGGCATTGCCGCAGGCGATGGCCACGCCGAACATCCACATCGGGATCATCGCCGGAAAGTTGAACGGGGTGATGCCGGCGACCACGCCCAGAGGCTGGCGCATCGAATAGACGTCGATGCCCGGCCCGGCGCCCTGGGTATATTCGCCCTTCAGCGCATGCGGGATGCCGCAGGCGAACTCGATCACCTCGAGGCCGCGCTGAATGTCGCCCCTGGCGTCGGCGATCACCTTGCCATGCTCGGACGAGAGGAGGAGGGCGAGCGCCTCCATGTTCTTCTCGACCAGCTCCTTGAACCTGAACATGACGCGGGCGCGGCGTTGCGGGTTGGTGGCGATCCAGCCGGGCAGGGCCTCGCGCGCATTCGCCACGGCGCGCTCGAGATCGTCGGCGCTGCCGAGCCGCACCTTCGCCTGCACGCCGCCATTATTCGGGTCGAAGACGTCGCCGAACCGTCCAGCCTCCTGGCGCTCGCCGGACGCCAGCGCGGCGCCGCCGATGAAATGATCGATGTTGCGCATCAAATTTCCACTCCGAACTGGTGGAGGCGAGTTGCGCGCCTCCGCTGTCGGCAGGATGTCCGCTCGTTCCGCCTCTCGCCATGGGCATTTTGCACATATGCCTGTGCGGAAGACGGCGGGTCGTCGGGCGCGCCTTGCCGGCGGCTGTCGGCTGCCGCCTCTAGCCAAGGCCGGGACGAAATGCCAGTTGCTCGGCTGAAGACGGAAGGACGCGCATGAAAGTTGGAACCCTGAAGGGCGGCCGGGACGGGCGGCTGGTGGTGGTGAGCCGGGACCTCGCCTGGTGCGCGGACGCGACCCATATCGCGTCGACGCTGCAGTCGGCACTCGACGATTGGGAACGGATCGCCCCGCAGCTCCGGCTCCTCGCCACCGACCTCGAGCACGGCACCATCCCGCGCGACCGGTTCCACGAGCGCGAGGCGCTGGCGCCGCTGCCCCGCGCTTATCAATGGGCCGACGGCTCGGCCTATGTGAACCACGTCCAGCTCGTCCGGAAGGCGCGCGGGGCGGACATGCCCGAGAGCTTCTGGACCGATCCGCTGATGTACCAGGGCGCGTCGGACGAGATGCTGCCGCCGCGCGCGCCCATCCCACTGGCCGACGAGGATTGGGGCTGCGACCTCGAAGCCGAGATCGCAATCGTCACCGGCGACGTGCCGCGCGGCGTGACGCAGGAGGAGGCGCTGGAGCGCATCCTGCTCATCGGCCTGGTCAACGACGTCAGCCTCCGCAACCTGATCCCGGCCGAGCTCGCCAAGGGCTTCGGCTTCCTCCAGTCGAAGCCAGCCTCGGCTTTGTCCCCGGTGCTGGTCACGCCGGACGAGCTTGGCGATGCGTGGCGGGACGGCAAGCTCAACGGGCCGCTCAAGGTCGATCTCAACGGCCGTCCTTTCGGCCGGGCCGATGCCGGCGTCGACATGACCTTCGACTTCGGCACCCTGATCGCCCATCTGGCGAAGACCCGGAATCTCGGCGCGGGCTCACTCGTCGGCTCCGGCACCGTCTCCAACCGCGACGCCGATGGCGGTCCGGGGAAGCCGATCGACCAGGGCGGGCTCGGCTACAGCTGCATCGCCGAAGTCCGTACCGTCGAGACGATCCTCGACGGCAAGCCGGCGACGCCCTTCCTCCGCCATGGCGACAGCGTCCGCATCTGGATGGACGACGAGCACGGCCACCCGATTTTCGGGGTCATCGAGCAGGAGGTGGTGGCGATCTGAACCAGCTTGGCCGATTGCTGCTTTATCGAATGAAATTCACGCCGAGCAACTTGAAGTCTTTGCGGAGCCAGCCGCGGGACTTCAGGTAGCCGACGACCGACCCACCCATGATCCAGGCGGTGCCGAGCACACCCACACTGAAATAGACCATCCCGAAGACCGAGTGTCCCGATGGATGCGACCGAGATGGCCTGCCGCCAATCCATTCACAGACGACAACGATCCCGATGCAGCCAAAGATGGCCAGCCGAGCCGCCAGCATCAAGCCGGGGCTGTCGATCGACAGCCGGTGCATGCCGGCTTTCAGCGAAGAGTGTCGCGCCATTCCCCGAGTATCGTACGTATTGCCCAAGGAATCGTAAAGGCGGCAGGTCTCACGTCACCGGGGCGACATTGTCCGACGAGTTGCGGTCGATGTAGAAATTATAGGGGTCGACGCCGGCATAGGTCGGCTTGACCGCCGTCACGAAACGGAAGGTCTGGCGGCCGCTGTGGACCGGCAGGCGCACGATCGAGACGACGTTCGAACGGGCGAACTTGCCGCGGCCGGGCATGGCGGTGAACAGGCCGATTTCGATCCGGTCCTGCAGCTTCCCCTCCTTTTCGTCGCCCTTGCCGCCGGCATAATATTTGTGGGCGTCGACCGGCACGGTCACGTCCCACTTGCCGTCGGCGCGATGGACGGCCGTCGGCGCCATCGTCTTCAGATCGTAGATCGTGATCCGCTCGAACAGGTCGGTGATCAGCGCCTGGTCCTCGGGCGTCTTCGCCTCGCGGCGGAAGGCCTCGACCAGCTCGATCGAGCGCGGATAGGGCGCGCCCTTGAACTTGTACTTGTCCAGTATCGAGCGGATCGCGCGGTTGACCGCCGCCTCGCCGAGCCGCTGCTGGAGCAAATACATGACGAGCGAGCCCTTGTTGTAATGGACATATTGCTGGTTCTCGACTCGCTCGAGCGGCTGCTCCTCGACCGGGTCGGTGGCGCGCAGGCGCAGATAATTGTCGAGCTCGAACTTGAGAAAGCGCCGCATCTGGTCGTCGCCATAGAGGTGCTTCATCACCATCAACGACGAATATTGGGCGAGCGTCTCCGACAGCATGGTGCTGCCCTGCGCGTCCGCGCCGACGATCTGATGCGCCCACCATTGGTGGCCGAGCTCGTGCGCGGTGACGTAGGTCACATAGTCGATCTTGTCCGGATCGCGGGTGTCGGCGAGGAAGCCGATCGATTCCGAATAAGGGATGGTGTTCGCGAAGGACTGGGCGAAACCCGCATAATCGGGGAATTCGAGGATGCGGACCTGATCGAACTGATAGGGGCCGAAATTCGCCTGATAATAATCCATCCCATGCTGGAGCGCGTCCAGCATCCGGTCGACGTTATAGGCGTGGGCCGGATGGTAATAAATGGCGAGATCAATGCCCTTGTAGAGCCGGTGCCGCTCCGCGTAGCGGGCCGACTGGATCGAAAAGAAGTTGAGGATCGGCACGCCCGAAACGAAGCGCGCGGTGCGGCGCCCGTTGCTCACCATGTCCGACACCTTCTTGCCCGGCGCGATCGGGACCTGATCGGCCTCGGTGGAGACGGTGATGTCGGATTTGGTCCAGCCCACGCGGATATAATTGTGCGCCGTGGCTGACGGATCCTCGAGCTTCGCCGTTCTCAGATCGGGCGGCAGATCGTAGCGGCGGCGGCGCGCGCGGTCCCTGAGCAGGCCGGATCGGTCCATGCCGATCCGGGGCGCGATCTGGAAATTGTTGAGGAAGGTGCCGTTCGGCACCAATTGGGTGTCGTTGTCGTTGTTGCGGAAGCCGCGCTGCCAGCGCACCGCCGCGAAAGCCAGCGAGCGGGTCTCGCCCGGCTGCATCGGCCGGTCGAGCGTGTAGATGCGGTAGCCGAACTTGCGATCGTCCAATTTCAGCCGGCTTGCCGGAAGCGCGATGCGGCTGTCCTCCATGTCCGGATCCGTCCGCACATGGATTTCCGGGATCGCCACGTTCGTGAGGTTGGTGAGGGCGTAGCTGCCGTTGATCACCGCCTTGATCCGGCTCGGATAGAGGGCGACGTTCAGCACGACGTTGCTCACCGTCGGCTGCGGCAGCTTCGCATATTTCAGATATTTCTTCTCATAGTCCGCGCGCAACTGCTCCTGGTCGCGACTGGTCTCATAGTGGTTGAGGATGTTGGTGTTGTAGAAAATCCAGATCCCGCTCGCGACGAAGACGACGAGCGCGGCCGCGGCGATCACGCCGGGGCTGCCGTTGAGGCGATGGGGGAGGCGCCGCAGCCGCGGCGTCAGCCGCGTCTCGGTGCCGCGCCGCCAGAGCAGGTGCGAGGCGACGAGCATCAGGAGGCAGAGCGCGGCCCAATAGAGCCGGAACCACCAGGCGCCGATCCAATAGATGCCGGCGCCGTTCATGCCCGACAGCGGCTCCTCGGGCGTGTTCGGGAACAGGTAGAGATTGTGGGAGAAGCCGAGCAACGGAAGGACGATCGTGGCGACGAAATAGAGCGCCATCACCCCCCAGCCGACATATTTGTTGGGGCTGAGCGACTGCACGAACACCGCCAGCACGGCGTAGGCCATCATGTCGAAGCTCATCGGCGGCAAATACCAGAGCAGATATTTGCCGAGCTCGAAATGCGGCCAGCCCTTGGCGAGCTGGACGGCGGCCGCAACGACCATGGAGAAGAGCAGGGTCGAGAGGAGGACGAGGAAGACCGCCGCCGTCTTCGGAACCACATAGGCCCAGTCCGGCATCGCCGTCGCATCGACGATCTCGTGCATGCGCCGGTCGCGTTCGCGCCAGACCAGCTCGCCCGAATAATAAATCGCGATGATGAGCGGGAAGAGGCCGAACGAGCCCTTGAGGATCGGGATCATGTAATGCGCGACCGGCAGGGTCGGGGTCCCGAAGATGTCGCGCCCAAACCACAGGCCGAGGCCCGAGTTCAAGGCGCCGAGCGCGAGCAGGACGACGAAGGCGGGGCTCCTGAAGACCTGCCGCATCTCCAGCATCATCCGCGACCGAAAAATGGCGGCGGCGGCCGAGTGGTGCCTTGCGTCCGGGAGAGGCTCGGCGGCTGCCGTAACCTCCCGTTCCTTCGCCTCGTCGGCCTCCGATCTGCGGCTCGGCGCGCCGGCTTCCGCGAAGCGGTAGCGATTGACCGCGAGCGCGAGGAAGGCGCCGCTGACGCCAAGCCAGAGCAGCCGGTTGATCAGCAGCCCGTCCTTCAGCGCCGGCAGCAGGTTGTTGAGGTCCGAGGGGGTCCAGTAGCGCACCACCCTGGCGAGCGCCGCCTGGCCGAACGGTTCGAAGATGCCGAGCCAATCGCCATATTCCGGGCGCTGGGCGCCGATCTGGCCGAGGACGATCCAGGCCACCACGAAGGCGATGACGCAGACGTACGTCCACATCATCGAGCGGGTGAGCGTCGCCACGGCAAAGAAGATCCCTGCCGTGATCAGCACGTCCGGCAGCCCGAAGACGAGGATGCCGTAGAGGTAGCCGCCGATCCGGTTCGGGCCCAGGGTGTCGGGGTCCAGCCACGGCATCAGCGAGCCGAACCACATGGCGAAGGGTATGACGAGCCAGGCGAGCATGGCGGCGCCGGCAGCGCCGGCGAAGCGGCCGATCAGATATTGAAAGCGCGTGATCGGGGTCGAACGGACGATCGCCCCAAAGCCGGTCTCGTCGTCGCGCACGACGACGTTCGCGACGAAGGCGGTGGTGATGAAGATGTAGAAGAGGTTGAAGGCGATCTGCAGCCGGATCAGAACGATGGCGCTGTTGCGGTGCACATTGCCGCCGCCGAGCGGAAGGACCGGCGCGGCGGCGAAGGCGAAGCCGAGCAGGAAGAAGGCGATGATCGCCACCCAGAAGACCGGGTTCTTGAGCTGATAGCGGATTTCGAAGCCGGCGATCCTGCGGAACATGTCCTTGCTCCCGCTCAGGCCGCGCGGCGGGATTGGGAGAGCGTCGAGAAATAGACGTCGGCGAGGCCGCCCTCCACCGCGGTGAAGCCGTCGCCCGGATCATGATCTGCTACGACGTGGATCACGGTGCGCCCGGCGAACAGCCGGGTCGAAATCACTTCATATTTCTCGCGCGCCGCCTCGAGCTCCGCCTTGTCGATTACCTTCATCCAGATGCGGCCGCGGGTCTTGTCGATCAAAGCGAGCGGCGGGCCTTCGAGCTGGATGCGGCCGGCGGCGAGCACCGCCATCAGCGGGCAGAGGTCCGACACGTCCTCGACGATATGGGTCGAGAGGATGACGACGACATGCTCGCCGATCTCGGCCAGGAGGTTCAAAAAGCGGTTGCGCTCCTCGGGATCGAGGCCCGCGGTCGGCTCGTCGACGATGATCAATTCGGGATTGCCGATCAGCGCCTGGGCGATGCCGAAACGCTGCCGCATGCCGCCGGAGAAACCCGCCAGCGCGCGCTTCCTGACGCTCCACAAATTGGTCTGGACGAGCAGCCGCTCGACCGTGGTCCGCCGGTCGCCGGCCGAGGCGATGCCCTTCAGCACCGCCATATGGTCGAGCATGTCATAGGCCGAGACGCGCGGATAGACGCCGAAATCCTGCGGGAGATAGCCGAGCGTGCGCCGCAGCCTTTCCGGATCGGCGATGACGTCGATCTCGCCGAAGCGGATCGATCCTTCGCTCGGCGTCTGCAATGTCGCCACGGTCCGCATCAGAGTCGACTTGCCGGCGCCGTTGGGGCCGAGCAGGCCGAACATGCCGCGCGGCACCGACAACGTCACATGATCGAGCGCCCGCGTCCCGTTCGGATAGACGTGGCTGACGTCTTCTAGCTCAAGCATCGATTCCCCCTGTCCTTGCCCAAGACTTGCCAGACCCGCGACCGATGGGGAAGTGGCGTTCGTCGATGCCAGGATGCCGTTTGCAGAAGGGCGGCGCTTGCGACTCGGCTTCGGCCGGTTCAGAGGCGGCCGCATGAAGATCTTGCTCCTTCCTCCGCTCGCCCTTGCCCTCTTCGCCGGCGCCTCGGCCGCCGGCGCCGTCACGCCGCGCGCGGCCGCCGCCCAGGTCAGCCAGGAGCGGCTCCGCGCGACGGTGGAGACGCTGGTCGGCTTCGGCACCCGCCACACCTTGTCGTCGAGGACCGATCCGAAGCGCGGCGTGGGCGCGGCCCTGCGCTGGACGGCGGAGGAGTTCGGCCGCTTCTCGAGTGCCTGCGGCGGTTGTCTCACCATCGTCACTCCGGAGGAGAGCTTCACCGGTCCGCGCAGCCCCAATGGCGTCCGCGTCCGCGACGTCGTCGCCATCCAGCGCGGCACCGGCGACCCCAATCGCGTCGTCATCATCACCGGCCATATCGACAGCCGCGTCACCGACGTGATGAACGCGACCGCCGACGCCCCGGGCGCGAATGACGACGGTTCCGGCACCGCCGCCGTGATCGAGGCGGCGCGTGTCCTCTCGAAATACAAATTCCCCGGCACGATCGTCTATGCGGCGCTGATGGGCGAGGAGCAGGGGCTCTACGGCGGCAAGACGCTCGCCGATTATGCCAAGGCGCAGGGCTGGCAGGTCGAGGCCAACCTCAACAACGACATCGTCGGCAGCAGCTGCGGCTCCGACGGGGTCTGCGACAACCGCCATGTCCGCATCTTCTCGGAAGGGCCGCGCTGGCAGGGGCATGAGGATCTTGCCGCCCGCCAGCGGAGCCTCGGCGGCGAGAATGACGCGCCCGGCCGCAACATCTCGCGCTGGCTCGACACCCTCGCCGACCGGCTCCAGCTCGGCCTCGACGTTACCCAGATCTGGCGCAACGACCGCTTCGGCCGCGGCGGCGACCATAGCGAATTCCTGAACCTCGGCTTCCCCGCCGTCCGCTTCACGGTCGCGATCGAGAATTACAATTGGCAGCACCAGGATCTGCGGACCGACAAGGGGATAACCTATGGCGACACGATCGACAGGATGGATTTCTCCTATCTGCGCAAGGTGACGCAGCTCAACGTGGCGGCACTCGCGGGCCTGGCCAGCGCACCGATGCCGCCAGAGCCGAAGATCGAGGGCGCGGTGTCGACGGATACAAAGCTCACTTGGGCGCCTTTGCCGGACGCGGTAGCCTATGTCGTTCGATGGCGTGCGACCGACGCCGCCAACTGGGAGAATAGCGTTCGAATTCCGGAAAAGGTCTCTGAAGACCGGCAAGGCTGTCATTTAGAGAGCCGAATTCCGTGGCCTGATTGGCCGTTGAACACGTGTCGCGCAATTCTTCCGCACGTCCGCGTCGACGACTGGGTGTTCGGAGTTTCCTCGGTCGCGGCCGACGGTTCCGAATCCCCCGTTGCATCCGCCGTGCCCGGTGGTGCGTTCCGGCCCTACACACCCCCTCCGCCGGCAACGCGACAATAGGATGGCACGACAGAGACGAAGCAGCGGACTTCCGACTCGGCAGCAGATCCTCGACTTCATCGCCGGTAGCGACGATCCGGCCGGGAAGCGCGAGATCGCCCGCGCCTTCGGCCTCTCGGGCGCCGACAAGATCGCGCTCAAGACCCTGCTCGCGGACATGGCCGACGAGGGCCTGATCGACAGCGCCCCCGGCCGCGCCTTCCACCAGGCCGGCGGCGTGCCGAAGGTGACGGTGCTTCGCGTCACCGACGTCGACGACAGCGGCCAGGCCTGGGCGGTGCCCGAGCGCTGGGAGTCGGACGTGCCCGAGCCGCGGCTGCGCGTCCTCGAGCGCCAGGGGAGGGGCTCCGCCCTCGGCGTCGGCGACCGCATCCTCGCTCGTACCGAGCAGCGTGGCAGCGGCTATGCGGCCCACCCGATGAAGAAGCTGCTCAAGGGCAGCGAGCTCGTCCTCGGCGTCGTCCATCAGGAAGGGGAGAAGGGCTATTGGCTGCGCCCGGTCGAGAAGAAGGAGCGGCGCGAGCTGCCGATCTCCGAGCTGGGGCCCGCGCAGGCGGGCGACCTCGTCCTCGCCGAGAAGACCGGCCGGCCGCCGCGCCTCACCGCCCGCGTCTCCCAAGTGCTCGGCGATCCGTTCGCGCCGCGCAGCTTCAGCCTGATCGCGATCCACAAGCACGGCATCCCGCATGAATTCCCGGAGGCTGTGACCGAGGAAGCGGCGCGAGTGGCGGGGCAAGCGCTCGGCGAGCGGGAAGACCTCACCCATATCCCGATCGTCGCGATCGACCCCGCCGATGCGCGCGACCATGACGACGCCGTCTGGGCCGCCCCGGACGAGGATCCGGCCAATAAGGGCGGCTGGAAGGTCATCGTCGCCATCGCCGACGTCAGCTTCTACGTGCGCCCCGGCTCGGCGCTCGACAAGGAGGCGCGCAAGCGCGGCAACAGCGTCTATTTCCCCGATCGGGTCGTGCCGATGCTGCCCGAGACGCTCTCGGCGCATGTCTGCTCGCTGAAGGAAGGGGAGGACCGCGCCGCTCTGGTCTGCCACCTCCAGGTGACGAAGCACGGCCAGCTCAAATCCTCCCGCTTCACCCGCGCCCGCGTCCGCATTGCCGCCAATATCGCTTATGAGGACGCCCAGGCCGCGATCGACGCGACGGTGGGGCAGGAGCGGATCGAGGTTTCGTCGCCGACCTGTTCGATGCCCGAGATCGAAGCGGACGCGCCGCCGGTGCCGCCGGCGCTGGTGGATGGTACGCTGAAGCCGCTCTGGGCCTGCTGGCGGGCGCTGTTCGAGGCGCGGGAGAAGAGGGGGCCGCTCGAGCTGGACCTTCCCGAGCGCCGCGTCGTCCTCGACGAAAAGGGGCGGATCGCCTCGGTGGCGCCGCGCGAGCGGCTCGACGCGCACAAGCTGATCGAGGATTACATGATCGCCGCCAACGTCGCCGCCGCCAGGGCGCTGGAGGCGAAGAAGGCCCCCGTCATGTATCGCGATCACGAGCCGCCGGGCCGCGAGAAGCTGGTCGCGCTCAAGGATTATCTCGCGACCTTCGGCGTCGAGTTCGCGCTCGGCCAGGTCGTGCGGCCATCGACCTTCACCCACATCATCGAGCGGGTGCGGGCGACGGCGGGGGGAGCCGACATCCTGCCCCAGATCATGGAGCAGATCCTGCGCACCCAGAGCCAGGCTGTCTATTCGCCGCAGAACACCGGCCATTTCGGCCTCGCTCTGGGCTCCTACGCCCATTTCACCAGCCCGATCCGCCGCTATGCGGATCTGATCGTCCATCGCTCGCTGGTCCGCGCCTACGGGCTGGGCGAGGGCGGCCTCACCGACGGCGAAGCCCAGGCGATGGACGTGACCGGCGAGCTCATCTCGCAACTCGAGCGGCGGGCGATGGAGGCGGAGCGGGACACGCTCGACCGCTATGTCGCGGCCTATCTTTCGGAGCGGGTCGGCGACCTCGTCGACTGCCGGATCACCGGCGTCCAGCCCTTCGGCTTCTTCGCCACCGTCGAGGGCCTCGGCGGCGACGGGCTGGTGCCCGTCTCCACCCTCGGCAGGGAATATTTCCGCTACGAGGAAACCAGCCACAGCCTCGTCGGCGAGGAGAGCGACGAACGCTTCACGCTCGGCCGGAGGCTGAAGCTGCGGCTGGTCGAGGCGAATCCGGTCTCCGGCGGCCTGCGCTTCGCGCTTCCCGACGCCGCCTCGGCGCCGCGGCGTGGCGAGCGCCGCGGCCGGGACGAGGGGAAGAAGCGCCCGGCGCAGGGCCGGCGCGGTCGCCCCGCCAATATTCGCGGCGGGCGGCGCTAGACCGAGGCGAGCCGGTAGACGGAGATGACCGAGTCGAGGATGTCGGTCCAGTTATAGGCGGCGCTCGCGGCGGCGGCGGCGGTGCCCAGCCGCTTGCGCCGCGCCGGGACGCGGATCAGCGCCTCGACCGCGTCGGCATAGGCGGCCGGGTCCATCGGATCGACGAGCAGGCCCTGCTTGCCATTCTCGATCAGCGCCTGGGCGCTGCCGACGTCGGCGCTGACGATGGCGAGGCCGGAGGCCATCGCCTCGAGATTGACGTTGCCGAACGCCTCGGTGACGCTGGGATTGACGAGGATGTCGGCGCTGGCGACGGCGCGGCCGAGCGCCCGGCCGTCGAGATGGCCGGTGAAGACGGCGCCGGGGAGGCGCTCCTCGAGCCGCGCGCGGGCCGGCCCTTCGCCGATGACGAGCGACCGCAGCCTGCGTCCCCGCCGCTCCAGCTCCGCGATCACCGCGGCGAAAGTGTCGAGACCCTTTTCCTGGACCAGCCGGCCGAACAGGAGCACGATCGGCTCGTCCTCGCCATAGCCTTGCTCGAGCCGCCACTTTCCGTCGCGCTGCGCCGGCGAGAAGACCGAACGATCGACGCCGCGCCCCCAGATATGGACATGGTCGCCGGCGATTCCGAACTCGGCGAGGCTCTCCGCCATTTGCGGATTGGGGGCGAGGACGTGGTCGCAGCGCGAATAGAATTTCCTCAAATGCCGCTTGAGCGGCGGCGTCAGGAAGTCGAGCCCGTAATAGCTCGGATAGGTTTCGAAGCGGGTGTGCATGCTGGCGATGGCCGGCAGGCCGAGCGCCCGTGCGAACGAAACCGCGCGCATGCCGAGCGGATCGGGGCAGGAGAGGTGGAAATGGGTGGGCGCGAAGTCGATGATGTCGCGCCGCACCTTCTTGGGCAGGCCGAGAGCGATGCGATATTCGGAGCGGCCAGGAATACCGATCGACGGCACCGACACCAGGTCGCCGGCCGGCGCGAAAGCCGGCACCGGGGCGGTCGGCGAATAGACGCGCACCGCCGCGCCGCGCCGTATCAGATGGGCGACGAGCCGGTTGAGCGCACGGTTCGCGCCGTCCCGCACGCAATTGTAATTGCCGGAGAAAAGCGCAATGCGCAGCCCTTCGGCCGAGGGCGCGGAGGCACCCTCGGACCGGTCGCGATAGGCGAAATCATGGGCGAGGCTGCTGGCCGTCATAGGTCGGAATCTGTGCTCATGCGATTGAATGCCGGGTGAATTGCGCGCCGGGGCGGCCGCTCCTGAACGAAACGTAATCCGCCGGAAAGCCGGTCAGCTGATCCGCCAGACCACTTTCCCATCGTAGGTGGAGCGGCTGGCGCGGCCTCTGCCGTCGCGCCCGGGCGTGAACTGCGCCCGGTCCATCAGCATCGTGCAGGTCGCCAGATCGAGGCGCTCGTAGCCGCTCGACTGGGTCACCTCGCAATCGGTGGGGTGGCCGCGGCTATCGATCCTCACATGATAGAGGACGACGCCCTGCTCGCCATTGGCCAGCGATTCCTTCGGATAGACGGTGAAGGCGGCGTTCGCTTCCGCCTGCCGGGACGTGCCGGCGGCGGGCGCAATCGCTAAAGCAACGGAAAGCAAAGCGAAATTTGCAAAGGCCATGGCTCCCTCCCTCCACAGTGCGAGCCGCCGCACCATAAGGGATGCCCGGCCGAAAAGCCAGCGCACCGATTCGTGGGCCGTTTTTCGGGCCGCCGCGGCCGGTGCCGACCAACGACATTTCTTTTCGATGAACCGGCGCCGGGTTTCTGCCGGCGACCCGCCGCCGCATTCCGGCGCTTCACCGACTCCGGTAGATTCCGGGGCGGGGCAATGGGTCCCGAGGAGATTGAGGATGAAACGCATTTATCTGGTCGCGCCGGCGCTTTCGTTCGCGTTGTTCGCCACGCCGCTTTTGGCCAAGGGCCATTCCGACGCCGCCCCGTCCGAAACCAGCGCGCCTTCCGCGCAGACAGCGGTTGACACCTCGGCCAAGGCGGAACCGAAGATCTGCAAGACCTTCGAGAACACGGCGTCCCGAATGAAGGCCGAGCGGCTCTGCCTGACCAGGCAGGAGTGGAAGAAGTTCGACGACGCCCAATGAGCTTGCTCCCCCGGTGCGGTGGATGAGGCCGCACCGGATGTCGCTGCGCCGTGGCACCGGCCCTTGCCTTCCGCGTTGGAGGTGGCGAAGGAGCCCGTCATGGCCGAAACCTCCAAGATCGCCACGCTCGTCGGCAGCCTGCGCCGGGGATCGCTGAACCGGATGGCCGCCAGGGCCATCGAAAGGCTGGCGCCGCCGAGCCTCCGTTTCGAGGAGATCGGCATCGGCGACCTGCCCGCCTACAATCAGGACCGAGAGGAAGATCCGCCGGGCGCGTGGACCGAGTTTCGCGACCGCGTCCGCGGCGCCGATGCGGTATTGTTCGTCACTCCCGAATATAACCGCTCGGTTCCGGGCCTGCTCAAGAATGCGATCGACGTCGGCTCCCGCCCTTATGGCCGGAGCGTCTGGAGCCGCAAGCCGGCCGCCGTGGTCAGCGTGTCGCCGGGCGGGATCGGTGGTTTCGGCGCCAACCATCATTTGCGCCAGTCGCTCGTCTTCCTCGACATGCCGGTGCTGCAGCAGCCCGAAGCCTATATCGGCAATGCCGCCGCGATCTTCGACGAGGCGGGAGCGGTGAAGAGCGAGGAGACCGAGAAGTTCCTGCGCGCCTTCGCCGAAGCCTTCGCCGCCTGGGTGGCGATCTTCAGGAGCTGACGGCGGTCTCGGGAGCCGCTCCTTCGGGAAAAGGCGAGGTTCAGGCCTTCGCGCGCAGCGCGGCCGCCGCTTTCGCGCGATCGAATATGGCATCCGTGTCGAGGGCGGCGCCGGCGGGGACCAGCCAGGAGCCACCGACGCAGGCCACGGAAGGCAGAGCCAGCCATTCCGGCGCATTGTCGGCGGTGATGCCGCCGGTCGGGCAGAAGCGGATGCCGCCGAAGACGGCGCTGAGGCCCTTGAGCGCGGCGATTCCGCCTGCCGCCATCGCCGGGAAGAATTTGAGCCGCGAGAAGCCGAGATCGAGCGCGCGCATCACGTCGCTCGCGGTGGCGATGCCGGGGAGCAGGGGCACCGGCGACCCGGCCGCCGCTTTGCCGAGGGCCTCGGTCAGGCCGGGGCTCACCGCGAATGCGGCGCCGGCCTCGATCGCGGCGTCGAGCTGCCGCGGGTCGAGCACGGTGCCGGCGCCGACGATCGCGCCCTCCACCTCCTTCATCGCCCTGATCGCCGCCAGCGCGGCGGGCGTGCGCAACGTCACCTCCAGCACCGGCAGGCCGCCGCGGACGAGAGCGCGCGCGATCGGAAGCGCGTCCTCGACCCGCTCGATCACCAGCACCGGAATGACCGGCGCCGCCGCCATGATCGAGTCGAGGTCAGGCATTGGCGAGCTCCTCCGTCAGCAGGGCGAGAGGCCCGGCCTTGCGCATTTGCGCCGCCGCGCGAGCAACCGCATTCCTGAAAAGATCGTCGGCGGCGAGCCGTTCCGGAAAGACCTGGCGGAGCGCCAGAAGGCCGTCGACCGGGTCGCCGCCGCGGCCGATCTCGGCGAGACGGGGCGCCAGCGGATCGACGATCTCGATGCCCGCCTGCGCCTTGCGCTCGACGAACAGCATCCAGGCGGCGATCGGCACGGCGAGCCGGTCGACGCTCCGCCCGGCCGCGCGCGCCTCGGCGATCGGGTCGAGCAGGCGGTAGGGAAGCTTCTGCGAACCGTCCCACGCGATCTGCGCCAGCTTGTGGCCGATTGCAGGGTTGCGGAAGCGGTCGAGGATCTGGCGCGAATAGAGATCAAGGTCGAGCGGCGAGGGTTCGAGACTGGGGATGATATCCTCGCGGATCAGGCGCTCGACGAAAATGGCGAGCGGCCGATCGGCCATCGCCTCGGCGACGCTCTCATGGCCGATCAGCAGGCCGAGATAGGCGAGGGTCGAATGGGCGCCGTTGAGGATTCGTAATTTGGCTTTCTCCCAGGCGCCGACGTGCTTCGCCAGCATGATTCCGACGCTGGCGAGATCGGGCGCTCCGTCGGGCAGCACGTCCTCGATCACCCAGGCGGCATAGGCTTCGCGGCTCACCGGAATCGAATCGTCATAGCCCTGCTCGCGCACCCGCGTCCGCAGCGTCTCGCCGGTGGCAGGCGTGATCGAATCGACCATCGAATCGGGGAACACCGCTTCCTTGGCGATCCAGTCGGCGAGGCCGGCATCCAGCCGCCGTGCATAGTCGATCACCGCCGCCTGCAGCTTGCGCCCGTTCGAAACCATATTGTCGCAGCAGAGCGGGGTGAAGGCCGGAAGGCCGGCGGTGCGGCGGTCGCCGAGACCCAAGGCAAGCCAGCCGACGATGCTCAGCGGGTGAGCGGGGTCGGCGAGGTCGCGGACGATGTCGGGATGGTCGAAATCGAGCCGGCCGCCGCCGTCCAGGCAATAGCCTTTTTCGGTCACTGTGCTCGAGACGATGCGGATCGCCGGATCGCGCAGCAATGCGCGCACCCCGTCGCCTTCGCCAGGGCCGAAGAAACGCGTGTGCGCGGCGAGCGTCCGGAAGCGGATCTCGGCGTCGAGGATGGCGAGCGTGTAGCGCCCCTGCTGGCGCTTGAGCGCCTCGACCGTGCCGCCCGAACGCAGCGACACCGCCGCGATGCCCCAGCGAGGATCCTGCTTCAGCAGCCGGTCGACATAATCCGCCTGGTGGGCGCGGTGAAAGGCGCCCGGGCCGAAATGGACGATGCCGGTGCCGGTCACCGAGCGACGTCGCGCTTTAAGATGGCTCGGGCCATCCGGTAACGGGTGTCATATAATTGGCGCCGCCGGGATACGCCTGGCCGGCGCGGCCCTTCCGCCGGGCGGCGGGTCGGAGATATTGCGGCCGGGGAGGCGAGCTTTATCAGCAGCGCGGATCGGGAGCCCGCACGAGCCGCTCGGCGTATGGGGAAGCCGCCGATCAACGACGTCGCCCGCCTCTCGGGCGTCTCCAAGAAGACTGTCAGCCGCGTCATCAACCCTTCGCCTTGGCTCAACGACGAGACGCGCGAGCGCGTGTTCCGGATCGGCCTCGTCCACGACAATTCCAATGCGCAGATGGTGCTCAATGTCCAGCAGGGAATCCGGCCAGTCGGAGGCGGAAGCGGAGGTCGCCGAGCGGTCGATGTTCCTGTCGCGGGCTGGTCTAGCGCGCCTCGGTCGCGCCGCCGCCGCGCGACTGAGCGGTCGCCAATTGCCATCGACGAGAATAGGGAAGATCAGGAAAGAGATGCCGAGGCCCCTGACGCTCGATCCGGACCGTTTGCTGCCGGCCGATCCCGGCACCAGAGGAATCGCGCGCGACCTCTATCG
>JAQGLF010000003.1 GCA_028293025.1 Alphaproteobacteria bacterium | reverse complement strand
ACAACGTTGGTGGCGCGCTGGCATCGACCATATCGCTTGGATGAATTCTCAGGACCCAGCGGGATACGAAGCTGCTCTAGAAGCGGCGGCGGCCCCTATCGAACTCGAATTCCTCGCCATGTCCAATCCAGTAATCGTATCTGACAGCGATTTGTTGGAGACAGAAGAGATTCGAGAAGCCTCCGAATGTGTGCGCGTCCAAGATGATGATTTCCCTGCGGACGTTCCCCCGGCTTGGGTCCTTTTTGACGCTGCCAAGGAGGATGCTGAATTGGCTTCCCAAGTAGTTTTCGAGGACCAAGACCGTCTCGCCATCGTGCCGTGAACATGATAATCGATCTAAATAGGTTCGCTAGCGAGGTCAGATCGTACTTGGATGCTGCGAAGGAATTCGTGGCACCGGCCTCTCTTCCCAGACTTGATCGCATGCTGGCTGATCTCGAAACCGGCCGCGACGACACTACGGCTTTCACATGGGAAACGAAGCGGGGCGAGCCAATCGAAACACGCGTGGCCACCGAATACGATAGCATGACCGGGACGCGCGATCCGGTTATCGTATCGATGGGATTCTTCGCCAAGTTCACTAAGCGAAGTGAAAAGAAGTCGCCGGACTGGGACGTGGACCGAATGGAAACTCACATCAAGATTCAAGCTGAAAACAAGAATGACCCGGCTCTTTGGTTCCATGTTGACAAAAAGAACACCGGACAACTCGGCCCTGCCACCCATCTCCAGATAGACGAGGAATGCTGTGAGTTTCTGGGCGACATTAAGTTGTCTGTGCCCCGGTTCCCGTTCGGATTTGTCCTGCCCACGGATTGCCTAGACTTTATAATGGCCGAGTTCTTCCCCATGGAGTGGGGTCAACGCTTAGCCGGCATCCACGCTTTTGGTGCCCTTCGCGAGAGTCAATTGGCTCGCTTGCATTTGTTCGCGGGCTCGATCCTTGCCGACATGAACAATCGGAAGAAACAGACGCCGGTTGGGATCCTTCAAGATTGCGATTTTGTAGAAGGCCTTCGGCTCGTCTAGCTCATGCCTTAGTCGATAACGACTACGAGCGCCTTGCCCTTCCTTCGTCACCGGCTAGAAGCGCCGCATGGCGGTGGTCGGGCTGTATGCGGGCATTGGAGGTTTTGAGCTCGGCTTTCAAGCGGCGGGCTACGAACCGTCGCTGCTGGCGGATAGGGACGAGCATTGTCAGAAGCTGCTTGAGACGCGTTTCAAGAAAGTGCGGGTCGAGGGCGATGTAGGGGCGATCGACGCGCTCCCCGACAATACCCAATTCGTGACGGCCGGATTTCCCTGTCAGAATCTGAGCATGGCGGGCGACAAAACCGGCATTCACGGCCAGAAGTCCGGCGATGTCCGGCACATGTTCGAATTGCTGGAGCAGGGTCAGCGGCCCACACTCGCGATCGAGAACGTTTATTTCTTGCTCCACGTTCAGCGAGGCGGCGCCATGTCCGAGCTGATCAGGATGATAGAGGCCCTCGACTATTCTTGGGCTTATCGGGTCGTAAATACGTTGGCCTTCGGGCTTCCGCAGCGGCGGCGGCGGGTGTTCCTCATAGCGAGCACGGTTATCGATCCGAGGCAGGTGCTCTTTGCCGATGAAGCCGGGCCACCGGCGTCCATCCAGCCCACGCTAGACAAGCCGATAGGGTTCTATTGGACCGAAGGCAGAGCAGGCGTCGGCACAACAGTGGACGGCGTTCCCCCGCTGAAGATTGCTTCGACCGTCGGGATTCCTTCGATGCCGGCTGTCCTCTTTCCCGATGGAGAAGTACTGACACCCAGCATCGAAGTCTGCGAGCGATTACAGGGTTTTCCTCCTGCGTGGACCGACATGGATTTCGGGGTTCGACGATCGCCGCGTTGGCGAATGGTTGGCAACGCGGTGTCGGTTCCCGCTGCCACCTGGTTGGCTAAGCGCGTCAAAGCGCCAGGCGAGATGCTTCAGCTGCCGGTGCGACCTTTGGAAAAAGGCAAATCTTGGCCGACCGCAGCCTTCGGTAGCAAAAACGGTTGGTTCGCTATCGACGCCAGCGAATTCCCGGTACGAATGCCTCCGCCCTCGATCGAAGCCTATCGGGATGAGACATGGAAGCCGCTCTCGGCGCGTGCCCTGCGGGGCTTCATCAGCAGAGCAAAGAAGGGAGGCCTGCGTTTCCCCGATGGATTCATAACCGCTCTTGAACGGGCCCTACAGCGAGTGGAAGAAAGGAATCCCCCGCAAGCGGCCGCCGCCGGGAATTGAACGAGAACTCGTCAGACAAGCCGTGACTGCTTCACCGCCGCCTCGATAAAACTCGCAAACAATGGGTGAGGATCGAACGGCTTCGATTT
Organism: Alphaproteobacteria bacterium; assembly: GCA_028293025.1. Classification (GTDB taxonomy): domain Bacteria; phylum Pseudomonadota; class Alphaproteobacteria; order Sphingomonadales; family Sphingomonadaceae; genus Allosphingosinicella. Next base: position 4,619 of record JAQGLF010000003.1, on the reverse strand, counting down.
CAGCTCCGGATGGAACTGCACCCCCACGAACCACGGATGATCCGGCCGCTCTACGATCTCCGGTAGCGCCCCGTCCGGGCTCATGCCGGTGAACAGCAGCCCGCCCTGCTCCAGCGCATTCTTGTAATGGATGTTGACCTCGTAGCGGTGGCGGTGGCGTTCGCTGATGCGGTCCTCGCCGTAGATCGAATGGACGACGCTGTTGCCGGCCAGCACCGCCTCATAGGCGCCGAGGCGCATCGTGCCGCCCATGTCGCCATTCGCCTCGCGCCGCTCCTGGAGGCCTTCCGGGCTCATCCATTCGGTGATCAGGCCGACCACCGGCTCGTCGGCCGCGCCGAATTCGGTGCTGCGCGCGCCGGCCAGGCCGGCGAGGTTCCGCGCGCCCTCGATGCAGGCCATCTGCATGCCGAGGCAGATGCCGAAGAACGGGACGCCGCGCTCGCGGGCGAACTGGACGCTGGCGATCTTGCCCTCGCTGCCGCGCTCGCCGAAGCCGCCGGGGACGAGGATGCCGTGGAGTGGCTCCAATTGCGCCGGGATGTCTGCCTCGGGATGCTCGAACAATTCCGCATCGAGCCAGGAGATGCGGACCTTGACCCGGTTGGCGAGGCCGCCATGGACCAGCGCCTCGGTAAGGCTCTTATAGGCGTCGGGCAGGCCGACATATTTGCCGACGACGCCGATCGTGACCTCGCTCTCCCAGTTGAACAATCGGTCGACGACGTCGTCCCAGCGCGCCATTTCGGGCTCGGGCGCGTCGGCGATGCCGAAGGCGCGCAGCACTTCGGCGTCGAGCCCCGCCTCGTGATATTGATCCGGCACCGCGTAGATCGACTTCGCGTCGAGCGCGGGGATGACGGCATCCTTCCTGACGTTGCAGAACAAGGCGATCTTGGCGCGGTCGCTGTCGGGAAGCGGGTGCTCGGTGCGGCAGACGAGGATTTCGGGCTGGATGCCGAGGCTGGTCAACTCGCGCACGCTGTGCTGGGTCGGCTTGGTCTTCAGCTCGCCGGCAGCGGCGATATAGGGGACGAGGGTGGTGTGGATCGAGACGCTGCACGGGCGGCCGAGCTCGTCCTTGCCGCGCTCGTTCCTGAACTGGCGGATCGCCTCGATGAAAGGCAGCGATTCGATGTCGCCGACGGTGCCGCCGATCTCGCAGATGAGGAAATCGAGGTCGGGCTCGAGGTCGGCGGCGATGAACTCCCTGATCGCGTTGGTGACGTGGGGGACGACCTGGACGGTGGCGCCGAGATAGTCGCCGCGCCGCTCGCGGGCGATGATGCCCTGGTAGATGCGGCCCGAGGTGACGTTGTCCGACTGGCGGGCGGGGACGCCGGTGAAGCGCTCGTAATGGCCGAGATCGAGGTCGGTCTCGGCGCCGTCGTCGGTGACGTAGACCTCGCCATGCTGGTAGGGCGACATCGTCCCGGGATCGACGTTCAAATAGGGATCGAGCTTGCGGATGCGGACCTTGTAGCCGCGCGCCTGGAGCAAGGCGGCGAGCGCCGCCGCCATCAGCCCCTTGCCAAGCGATGAGACCACGCCGCCGGTGATGAAAATGAACCGCGCCATGGGAGCATAGCGTTAAGCGGCGCGGGGGCCGGGGGGCAAGGGTTGGAATCGCTTTTTTTGACGAAGAGGCGGGACTCCCCGCCCTTCGTCATCCCGGCGGAGGCTGGGATCCCAGCGCGAACATACGCCGCGGCTAATCTCCCTGAGGTCCCGGCCTCCGCCGGGATGACGTGAAAGGGACGGCGCCCTGCCCCGCGGGGTGACGGCCCCTTCCCCCGGTGCTAGGCGGCGCGCGGGGCGGGAGAGGTGAATGCGGGTCGCGATCGTCGGCGGCGGTTTTTCGGGGACGATGATGGCGGTCGAGCTGGTCCGGCTCGGGCGCAGCGAAATCGTCCTGATCGAGCGGCGGATGCGGCCGGCGCAGGGTATGGCCTATTCGACCGACGAAGCCGCCCATCTGCTCAACGTCCGCGCCGACAATATGAGCGCCTTCGCCGACGCGCCCGACCATTTCGCGCGCTGGGCGGTGGCGAAGGGCGTCGGCCGGCCCGACGGCTTCGTCCGCCGCCGCGACTATCGCCGCTATCTCGAGGAGCAGCTCGCTCTGGCCGAGCGGAGCGGCAAGCTGCAACTGGTCCGCGACACCGCCATCGGCCTCGCCGCCGACGTCGACGGCATCGTCATCGCTCTGGCCTCGGGCGGGCGGATCGGTGCGGACCAGGCGGTGATGGCGGGCGGGAATTATCCGGGACACCTGCCGGCGGCGCTCGGCCTGCCGGAGGACAAGCTCGTCCACGATCCCTGGAGCGCCGACGGCGTGGCGGCGGTGAAGCGGCTCGCCGCCGAAACGGAGGGCGACCTGCTGCTGCTCGGTACCGGCCTCACCATGGTCGACACCACGCTGACGCTGGCGGATGCGGGCTTTGCCGGCCGCATCCTCGCCGTCTCGCGCCGCGGGCTGGTGCCGCATGCCTATCAGGAACAGGGCTCGGCGCCGCTCGCCTGGCAGCCGCCGGCTCGGCTCGGCGAATTGATGCGCGAGATCCGGCGGCGCTCGGCCGAAGCGGGCTGGCGGCCGGTGGTCGAAGGGCTCCGGCCGCACAGCATCGCACTGTGGCGCGGCTTCACCGACGAAGAGAAGCGCCGGTTCCTCCGCCACGCCCGGCCCTGGTGGGACATCCACCGCCACCGGATCGCGCCGGAAGTGGGCGCGCGAATCGCGCGGCTGCGGGATGAGGGACGGCTGGAGGTGGTCGCGGGCCGCATCGCCGCGGCCGAGGATGGGCGGGTGACGATCGCGCGGCGCGGTGGCGGCGCGATCGAGCGCGAGGTCGCCGCCGCGATCAACTGCACCGGCCCGGCCGGCGAGATCGCACGCGTCGAGGATTCCTTGATCCGCCAGCTGCTGGCCAGCGGCCTCGCCCGCCCGGACGCGCTCGGCCTGGGGCTGGATGTCGATGCCGCCTCGCGCGTCGCCGGGCCGGCGGAGGGCCTCTACGCGCTCGGCCCACTGACCCGCGGCGCCTTCTGGGAGATCGTCGCCGTCCCCGACATCCGGCGCCAGGTGCGGGATGTGGCACGGCTGGTGTCGGGTTATTAGCGTCGGCCAGGATTAGATCACATCTGTTCCCCGGCGAAAGCCGGGGTCCAGCTTCCCGCTGGGCCCTGGCTCAGCTTCCGCTCTGGGCCCCGGCTTTCGCCGGGAACAACCAGACAAGACCGCTATTGCGCGAGCGGGACCGAGCCGTTGGACGGGGCCGGGCCGGCGGGCGCCTGGCGGGCGGGGCCAGCGAGCGGGTCCTGGACCGGCGGCTGGCCGGTGGGGAGGAGCGGCGCCGAACGCGCCGGCTGGGAATGGATCAGGGACGGATCGACCGAGACCGGCGCCCGCTCGGTCGTGGCGAGGGCCGCAAGGGTGATCGAGAGGACGACGAAGAAGGTGGCGAGGACGGACGTTGCCCGGGTCAGGAAATCGGCGGCGCCGCGCGCCGACATCAGGCCGGACGGGCTGCCGCCCATGCCGAGCCCGCCGCCCTCCGAACGCTGCATCAGGATCACCGCGACCATGGAGGCGGCGATCAGCGACTGAACAATCAGGAGGAAGGTGAACATCGGCTAGCCTCGGAATTTGGAGATCGTCATGCCAGCGAAGGCTGGCATCCCAGTGAGAACTTACGCTGGGGCCCCAGCCTGCGCTGGGGCGACGTGCAGGGGTGACTTAGTGGAAGAAGGGTCGTCATTCAACTCCTCCCCGGCACGGGGAGGAGCTAGGAAAGTGCGGCAGCCTCGATGATCGGGACGAACTGGGCGGCGGTGAGACTGGCGCCGCCGACGAGGCCGCCGTCGACGTCGGGGACGGCGAACAGGGAAGCGGCGTTCCCGGCATTGACCGAGCCGCCGTAGAGGATGCGGATGCGCGACCCGGCGTCGCCGAAGCGGCCGGACAGCGCCTTGCGGATGGCATTGTGCATCTCGCCGGCGTCGGCGGGAGTCGCGGTGCGGCCGGTGCCGATCGCCCAGATCGGTTCGTAGGCGACGATCAGCTCCGCCTCGCCGGACAGCTCCGGGAGCGAGCCGAGCAATTGGGCGACCACCCGCACGACATGGTCGCCGGCGCTGCGCTCCTCCTCGCTCTCGCCGACGCAGACGATCGCCTTCAAGCCGTGGGCGAGCAAAGCCGCCGCCTTGGCGCGGACCGTCTCGTCGGTCTCGCGCCCTCGCGCGCGGCATTCGCTATGGCCGGCGATGACCAGCCGCGCCCCCGCTTCCTTCAGCATCGCCGCCGAGACGGCGCCGGTATAGGCGCCGCTCTCCGCCTCGTGGACGTCCTGCGCGCCGATCAGGATGCCGCCGGCGCGGGCGGCGGCGAGGGTGATCAGGGTGAAGGGCGGGCAGATGGCGACGTCGACCCCCGGCGCGGCGCGGGCGGCCTCGGCGATCGGCCCCAGCTCCGCCAGCGCGGCGCGGCTGCCGTTCATCTTCCAATTGCCGACGACGAGCTTGCGGCGGAGGTGCATGAGTTCGTGTTCCCCTGTGGCTGACGGGGCGGCCTAGCAACGCATCCCGCCGGTGCCAAGCGCGTGGCCCCGACGGAGCGTATC
>JAQGLF010000373.1 GCA_028293025.1 Alphaproteobacteria bacterium | reverse complement strand
CGCGCCGACGGCCGCCGGACCCTGGTGCCGTTCCGGGAGGGGGTCGCCGACCTGGTCGGCGGCCGCATCGTGGTCGATCCGGAATTCCTTGCCTGACAATGACGGCCAGGGGGGCTTACCCGTTCTTCGCTGCCCCCGAGCCCTTCAACCGCTCCCTGACGATCGGCCGCTCCCTGGCCAGATCGTTGCGGATGGTGGTCGCGGCGACGCCGCCTTCGCCCATGGCGTGGCTGATCTGGTCAAGGCCCAGCACCACGTCGCCGGCCGCGTAGAGGCCGGGCACGGAGCTGCGCTGGTGCCTGTCGACCACCAGTGCCCCGTCCACCAGCGCGGCGCCGAGCTGCAGCGCCAGCTCGACATGGGTGTCGGAGCCCAGCGCCGGATAGACGCTGTCGAACGCATAATGGCCCTCCGCGGTGTCGACGACGATGCAATCGTCATGCGCCGCCACTGCCTCGCAGGGCCCGTCCACCGCCTCGATGCCGTAACGCCGGAGCGTCTCGCGGTCCTCCGCAGCGAGCTCATGGGCCTTGTCGGGGGCGATCAGAACGATGTCCGCGGTGAAGCCGCGCAGGAAGACGGCTTCGGCGACGCCGTGGCCGCCGCTGCCGATCACGCCGATCTTCTTGTCGGTCACTTCATAGCCGTCGCAGATCGGGCAATAGCGGATGAGGCCCCGCGCCAGCGCCTCGTCGTGCAGCGCCTCGTCCATCGGCGGCCGGCGGTTGGTGATCCCGGTGGCGAGCAGGACCTTGCGCGCCATCACCGAGCCTTCGCCCCATTCGGCGCGGAAGCCGCCGTCGATCGGGTCGATCCGGGTCACCCGGCCGGCGACGATCGAGGCGCCGTATTTCTGCGCCTGCTCCTTCATCAGCGCGACCAGCTTCTCGCCCGATATGCCCTCGGGATAGCCGGCATGGTTGCGGGTGCAGGGGATCAGGCTCGCCCGGCTGTTGCCCGCGTCGACGAGTTTCAGCGAGAGATGGAAGCGGGCGAGATAGATGGCTGCGGTCAGCCCGGCCGGGCCGCCGCCGATCACCAGGCAATCGTAGCAGGGTTCGCTCATCGGCAGCCGAGCGCTTGTCCGCCGTTCGGGTTCCGCTTGAAATAATGTATATACGCAGCGTATATACGGGAGGCGATGAAGACGACCAAGACCTTCAAGTCCGGCAATTCGGTCGCCGTGCGGCTGCCCAAGACGCTCGGAATAGCTCCCGGGGTGGAGATGATCGTGCGCGAGGAACGCGGGCGCTACATCGTCGAGCCCGTCCAGGCGGAGCCGAAGAAGATCGATCTTACGGGCATTGCCGGCTCCATACCGTGGCTGAAGCCGCTGACGAGAGAGGAACGCGAGTTCGAGGATTCGCCCCGCGATTGGCATCTGCTCAAGAAACGTGACTGAGCCGCGTTTCCTCCTCGATACGAATATCTGCATTTACGTTCTTGCCGATGCGGAGAGCCTTGCGGCGAAGCGGGTGGCGGAGTGCGAGGAGGGTTCTGCCGTCGCATCCGCCATTACTTATGCGGAGCTGCTGCGGGGGATACGCTCCGCGGGACCGGAAGACGAAGCGAAGCTGGAGAGCTTCTTCCAGCATGTGCCGGTCGTGCCTTTTGGTGAAGCGCAGGCACAAGCCTATGCCGGGTTGCCGTTCCGGCGCAGTAGCTTCGACCGGCTGATCGCGGCGCACGCGCTCGCGCTGGGCCTGGTTCTCGTCACCAACAACATACGGGATTTCAAGGACGTACCGGGCCTGAAGCTGGAGAATTGGGCGAAGCCATGAGCTGGGATGCGACCATCCTCACCCTCTACCCGGAGATGTTCCCCGGGCCGCTCGGGCTGAGCCTCGCCGGCCGGGCGCTGGCCGAGGGGATCTGGTCGCTTGAGACGGTGCAGATCCGCGACTTCGCCGCCGACAGGCATCGCTCGGTCGACGACACGCCGGCCGGCGGCGGGGCGGGGATGGTGATGCGGGCGGACGTGCTCGCCGCCTCGATCGATCATGTGCTGGCGAAGCGGCCGGGCGCGCCTCTGCTGGCGATGACGCCGCGGGGGCGGCTGCTCGATCAAGATCTCGTCCGCGCGCTCGCCGGGGGGCCGGGCGTGTCGATCCTCTGCGGCCGTTTCGAGGGGATGGACGAGCGATTGTTCGAGGCGCGGCCGGTCGTTCCGGTGTCGGTCGGCGACTACGTGCTGTCGGGCGGCGAGCCGGGCGCGCTCGCCCTCCTCGATGCTTGCGTTCGGCTGCTCCCCGGGGTAATGGGCGCGGCCTCCAGCGGAGAGGAAGAAAGCTTCGAGAGCGGGCTTCTCGAATATCCGCATTATACCCGACCTGTCGAATGGGAAGGGCGCAGGATCCCTGAAGTGCTGCGATCGGGGGATCATGCGAGAATCGCCGCGTGGCGCGCCGAGCGCGCCCGGGCGGATACACGGTCAAGGCGGCCGGACCTGGTCGAGCGTCATCGGGACGCACGAAGGCCACCGCCCTCTGGCGCGCAGCGTGGACAAGAGAGCGACGAGACATGAACCTGATCCAGCAGCTCGAGGCCGAGCAGATCGAAAGCCTTACCCAGGGCCGCCCCATTCCCGAATTCCGCCCGGGCGACACGCTCCGCGTCGGCGTCAAGGTGGTCGAGGGCGACCGCACCCGCATCCAGAATTTCGAGGGCGTCTGCATCGCCCGCGCCAATCGGGGCCTCGGCTCCTCGTTCACGGTGCGCAAGATCAGCTTCGGCGAGGGCGTCGAGCGCGTCTTTCCGCTTTATTCGCCGAACGTGGAGTCGATCGAGGTCGTCCGCCGCGGCGCCGTCCGCCGGGCCAAGCTCTATTATCTGCGCGGCCGCACCGGCAAGGCCGCGCGCATCGCCGAACGCCGCGACACGCGGCCGGCCAAGGAGACCCAGCCGGCCGCCGCGACCGCGACGCCGGAGACCGAGACCGCCGAGGGCTGAGCTTTTCGACGTACGGCGTTGCCGGCGGGGATCGAGGCCAAAGCATTTCCGTCACCCCGGCGAAGGCCGGGGTCCAGGCGGGGCTTCTGTTTCTCGTGCCGAGATTCCGGCATTCGCCGGAATGACGTGTCGGCCGGGGAGGGCATTGCTTTCCCCGCCTTTTCTTTTGCGCCGCCGCCTCTAGGTTGCGGCGCCATGAAAAAAGCCCTTCTCTCCCTCCTCATCCTCACCGCCGTCGCCGCGCCCGCCTCCGCGCGCGACCTCACGCTCGAGCGGGTGTTCCAGAGCCCGGCATTGAGCGGCCCGGCGCCGCGGCTGCCGAAGCTGTCGCCGGACGGCCGGCTCGTCACCCTGCTGCGCAACCGGGCGGACGACAAGGACCGCTTCGATCTCTGGGCGATCGACGCTGCCACCGGCCAGGCGCGAATGCTGGTCGATTCCAAGAAGATCGGCACCGGCGGCGACATCTCCGAGGAGGAGAAGATGCGCCGCGAGCGGCTGCGCATCGCCGGCACCAAAGGCATCACCGATTACGAATGGGCGCCGGACGGCCGTTCGATCCTCGTGCCGATCGACGGCGACCTCTATCTCGCCACCCTCGACGGCAATGTCCGCCGCCTGACCGACACGAAGGCGACCGAGATCGACCCGAAAGTGTCGGAGACCGGCCGCTATCTCTCCTATCTGCGCGACCGGAATTTCTACGTGATGGACGCCGCGACGGGGCGCGAGCGCGCCCTCACCAGCGACGGCGGCGGCACATTGAGCTGGGGCGCGGCCGAGTTCGTCGCCCAGGAGGAGATGGACCGCCATACCGGCTATTGGTGGTCGCCCGACGACAAGTGGGTCGCCGTTGCCCGCGTCGACGAAAGCCCGGTCGCGGTGGTCACCCGCGCCGCGATCGGCGCCGAGGGGACCAGGCTGGTCGAGCAGCGCTATCCCGCCGCCGGCACTCGCAACGCGATCGTCGACCTCTATCTGATGAGCCCCGACGGCGCCACGAGAGTGAAGGCCGATCTGGGCGCCGATCCCGACGTCTATCTGACCCGCGTCGACTGGGCCGCCGACGGGAAGAGCGTGCTCGTCCAAAGGATGAGCCGGGACCAGAAGAAGCTGGACGTGCTGCGCGTCGACCCCGCCACCGGCCGCGCGACCTTGCTGTTCAGCGAAACCTCGCCGACCTGGATCAACCTCACCGACAATCTCAAGCCGCTGAGGGACGGCAGCCTGATCTGGTCGTCGGAACGTTCGGGCTTCTCCCATCTCTATCGCTGGAAGGCGGGGAAATGGACCCGCCTCACCCGCGGCGAGTGGACCGTGCAGGAGGTCGCCGGCGTCGACGAGAAGGCGCATCGCATCTATTTCACCGGCAGCGCCGAGACGCCACTCGAGCAGCAGCTCTATTGGGTCCGCTACGACAAGCCGTCCCGGCCGGTGCCGGTGACCGAGGCCGGCTGGTGGAATGCGGCGGTGATGGACAAGAGCGCCGCGCATGCGCTGATCACCCGCTCGAACCCAGCCCAGCCCAACCAGACCTATCTCGCCGATGCGCAGGGCCGCCGCCTCGCCTGGGTCGAGGAGAATCGCCTCGACGCCGCCCATCCTTACGCCCCCTATCTCGACAGCCATGTCGCACCCGTCTTCGGCACGATCCGGGGTCCCGACGGCTCCGAGCTTCACTACCGCATGATCTCCCCGCCCCCTGCGCCGGGGAAGCGCTATCCGGTCTTCGTCAACGTCTATGGCGGGCCCCACGGCGCTTTGGTCAGCCGCGCCTGGTATCGTGACCTGCCGCTCCAGCAGGCGCTCGTCGACCGCGGCTGGATCGTCTTCAGCCTCGACAATCGCGGCACCAACCGGCGCGGTACCAGGTTCGAGAACGCCATCTACCATGCGATGGGCGAGGCCGAGGTCGCGGACCAGCTCGCCGGCATCGGCTGGCTGAAGCGGCAGGCTTTCGTCGACCCCGCGAAGATCGCGGTGATGGGCTGGTCCTATGGCGGCTACATGACGCTGAAGCTGCTGGAAAAGGCGCCGCCGCACACTTTCGCGGCCGGCGCCGCGGTGGCGCCGGTGACGCGCTGGGAGCTGTACGACACCTTCTACACCGAACGTTATCTCGGTAATCCGGCGACCGACCAGGCGCCCTATCGCAGCTCCGACGCGCTCGACGAGGCGAGCCGCATCGCCGATCCTCTGTTGGTCGTCCACGGCATGTCGGACGACAATGTCGTGTTCGAAAACACGACCTCCCTGATCGCGAAGCTGCAACGCGAGAAGCACCCGTTCGAATTGATGGTCTATCCCGGCGCCACCCACGCCATCGCCGGCGAAGGGCCGCAGACCCATGTCTGGACGACCATCACCAACTTCCTCGACCGGATGGTGAAGGACCGGCCGTAAAAGCCTACAGTTTGATCCTGTCGACGGCGAAGCTGGAATCGGGGCTGTATTGCGGCTGCGCGGTCGCAGGGCGGGCGGCGGCGAGCGGCGCGGCGGCGGTGGGAAGGCCGAAGCGGATGCCGATCAGGGTGAGCGTCAGCGGCCCCGGCCGCGCCGTCAGCAGCTCGATCACGGCCCCGTCGCAGCTCCGCCCCGCGCAGCGGATGAAGAAGGGATCGGTCTTCTTCCCGGTGCCGAAACGGGCGGGCGAACCGGCGATGCGGACGGCGCTCAGGCCGGAATCGGGCTCGCCGCGAAGCAGCACCTGATCGGAGCCTTGGCTCTCGATCCGCAGCGTGATCAGGCGTCCGCCGCCTGCCATCTGTCGTTCGGCAATCTTCTCCACGAGCGGCGGCACGAGCGGCAAGGACGGCGCGGGGGCCGCCCGGCGCTTCACCGTCGACCAGGGCATTTCCACGCCTTTTCGAAACGCCGCGTCGGGGAAGCCGGAGGGGAGGGGGGCGCCGTCATCCGCCACCAGCCATTCGCCCTTCCGCTTTCCCTGGTCCCAGCCATATTCGATGCGGAAGCCCTGCTTGCGGTCGGCCGAATAAGCCGGTGCGAGCGCGACGGCGATCCAGCCGGCGAGCGCTGCCGCGCCCAGGGCGGCCGGCACCAGGCCTGCGGGGAAACGGGCGGCGAGCGGCTTCAGCTCGATCAGCACCGGCAGCACGAGCAAGGCCGAGATCAGGGCGAAGATGCCGGCGACCGGGAAATCGAGCAGGATTTCGCTGAGGTGGAGGAGCGGCGCCCAGAACAGGAAGAGCAGCGCCCAGGCGGCGAGCGCGCCCGCCGTCTCGGCGCCCGCGCAGCGCCGCTCCAGCGCCGCGCCGAGCAGCATCGGCAACGGCGGGAGCAAGGCGAAGGCGACGCCGCCCGGCGCGGCCGCGACCAAGAGCAGCTCGAGCAGCAGGAAGAGGAGCCAGAAGGCGGTGCGCAGCCGGTCGCGCGCCAGCGGCCGCGCGATCCACGCCAGCGCCGCCGCGGATGCCGCCAGCGCGGTCAGGTCGGTGGCGAGCGCCATCAGCTCCGGGTGGGCGCGCCAGAACAGGCCGGGGCGGAGCAAGCCGACCGCCCATTGCAACGCGAAGACCAGGACGCCGCTGCCGACGAACGCGGCGGCGACGGCACCGGCGGCGCGGCCGAGGCCGGACCGGCGTCGCCAGCCGAGCCAGGCGAAGGCGAGCAGCGCCGCACCGAACAGCGCCATCCCCGCCGCCTTGGGCATGACGAGCAGGGTGCGATCGAGCAGGTCGGCATAGACGAACTCGCCGTCCGTCCGCGCCGGCGGCCGCTGCGCCAGCGCTTCGGCCGCCGCCAGCGTCTCGCGCCCCATCTGGCCGACGCTGCGCGGATCGAGCGCGTCGAGGCGATCGCCCGAGCTGTGATAGCGGGTCTCGTTGCCGATGATCGCGTAATTGAGGATCGTCCACGGCCGCGCCGCGAAGACGGTGACGTCGGTCGCGTTCGGAATCAGCCGGTAGAAATCGGTCGTCATCGAATTCGCCACCGGCCGCGACGCGGCGTGGCGATAGACGTCGATGGCGGCGCCGTTCGGCCGGCTCGTCTCGAACATGATCGCGGGCCCTGTGACTCCGCGCGATTCGATGTTGATCAGGCTGTCGACGCGAGACGCCATCGGATCGTGCTCCAGAAAGGCCCTGGCGCCGAGCAGTCCCGCTTCCTCGCCTTCGTCGAACAGGAAATCGACCGGCCGCGCGAGCCGGCGATCCTTCATCAGCGACGCGATCTCGAGCATCGACGCGACGCCGATGCCGTCGTCGGCGGCGCCGGGCCCGGTGGGCGTCGAATCGTAATGGGAGGCAAGGAGCAGATGCGGCCCGCGCGCGGGGCCGATGCTCGCGACGACGTTGCGGACCCTGGCGCAGCCGATGCCGCGCGACTTGGGCGCGCCGTTGCAGGCCCATGCCTCGGTGACGCGCGGGCTCAGGCCCATTCCGCGCAGCTCCGCGATCAGGCGCCCGCGCACCGCATCGCCATTGGCGGTGTCGACCGAATGCGGCCGCTGGTCGCCCAGCACCCGCCCCAGCCGCGCCAGCGCCCGCCCAGTGTCGAACCCGCCGGGCAGGGCCGGCGCGACCGCGGGCGCCACGGTCATCTCGCCCTTCAGCGCCAAAGCGGCGATCAGCAGCAGCAAGACCGCGATCAGCATCAATCCCGGCCGCTTCATCTTGCCCCCTCCGCTCCGCCACGCCATATCGCGTCCGCGCGCCGCTTGCGAGAGAGGCGCGGCAGCACCAGCGGAGAAGAGACATGGGTTACCGGGTGGTCGTGGTCGGCGCGACCGGCAATGTCGGGCGCGAGATGCTCAACATCCTCGCCGAGCGCCAATTCCCGGCCGACGAGGTGGCGGCCGTCGCTTCGGCCCGCTCGACCGGCGACCGCGTCGATTTCGGCGATTCGAGCCATGAGCTCAAGGTCCGCAATATCGAGCATTTCGACTTTTCCGGCTGGGACATCGCCCTCTTCGCCGCCGGCTCCGGCCCGGCCAAGGAATATGCGCCGAGGGCCGCCGCCGCCGGCTGCATCGTGATCGACAACAGCTCCTATTTCCGGATGGATCCGGACGTGCCGCTGATCGTGCCCGAGGTGAATGCTGGCGCGATCGGGGGCTATCGGAAGAAGAACATCATCGCCAACCCCAATTGCTCCACCGCGCAGATGGTGGTGGCGCTGAAGCCGCTCCACGATGCCGCGGTCATCCGCCGCGTCGTCGTCTCGACCTATCAATCGGTTTCCGGCGCGGGCAAGCAGGGGATGGACGAATTGTTCGAGCAGAGCCGCAACATCTTCGTCGGCGATTCCAGCGAGCCGAGCTTCTTCCCCAAGCAGATCGCCTTCAACGTCATCCCCCAGATCGACGTCTTCCTCGACGACGGCTCGACCAAGGAGGAATGGAAGATGGTGGTCGAGACCAAGAAGATCCTCGATCCGAAGATCAAGGTGACCGCGACCTGCGTCCGCGTCCCCGTCTTCGTCGGCCATTCCGAATCGATCAACATCGAGTTCGAGCGCGAGATTTCGGCGAAGGAGGCGCAGGACATCCTCCGCGAGGCGCCCGGCATCATGCTCGTCGACAAGCGCGAGCCGGGCGGCTACGTCACCCCGGTCGAGGCGGTCGGCGAATATGCGACCTATGTCAGCCGCGTCCGCGAGGATCCGACGGTGGAGAACGGCCTCAGCCTCTGGTGCGTCTCCGACAATCTCAGGAAGGGCGCCGCCCTCAACGCCGTCCAGATCGCCGAATTGCTCGGCCGCAAGCATCTGAAGAAGGCGGCCTGATCCCTGACGGTAATCGAGGGCCGGGAGGTGTTTCATGCCCGATGAGTTGAGCGGTGAGATGACCGGCGGCTGCGCCTGCGGACGGGTGCGCTACACCGCGCGGGTCGAGACCGACGATGCCTATCTCTGCCATTGCCGGATGTGCCAGCGCGCCACCGGCAGCGTCTCGATCGCGTTCAGGAATGTGAAGAAGGCGGAGGTGACCTGGCAAGGCGAGCCCGCCTGGTACGTCTCCTCGCCGATCGCGCGGCGGCCTTATTGCCGCGACTGCGGCACCTCGCTCGGCTTCGCCTATCCGGACAGCGAGAATATGGATCTGACCGTGGCCTCCTTCGACGATCCGTCGCGTTTCGTGCCGCGGCGCCATTTCGGCGCCGAGAGCATCCACCGCGCCTGGCTCGACACCGAAGGGCTGCCGGAAGACCGAAGCGACCAGTATGATCCGTTGGTGAAACGCTGGATCGCGGCGGTGGGCAAGGTCCCCGACTGAGCGGCTGGGGGCAGGGGAGGGGGACATGAGATTCCATCA
>JAQGLF010000372.1 GCA_028293025.1 Alphaproteobacteria bacterium | reverse complement strand
TCGTCGATGCGCGCGTCAATGGCGCGGCAGCCGATCCGCAGAAACGTTACGCCGGCGAATTGACTTCATAGTACGCTGCGTATTATCATGCGCCGTGACGCTCACGACACTAGCGGCATTGCTGCTGTTTCTCGGGGAGGGGAAATCGGGCTACGATATCCGCCTTCTCTTCCAGGCGACGCCGCTGGGCCTGTTCAGCGACAGCCCCGGCGCCATCTATCCGGCGCTGGCCCGGCTCGAGCGCGGCGGCCTGCTCGCGGGGGAGAAGGTGCCTTCCGCCCGGCGCCGGCGCGTCTTCCGGCGCACGCCCGCCGGGGAGGCCGCTTTGCTCGACTGGCTGAAAGCGCCGATCGCGTCCGAGACCGCCGAGAGGCGGCCGCACGAGATCGAGCTGCGCTACGTGCTGATCGCGTACCGCCTCGGCCGGGCCGAGGCCGATCGCTTCCTCGACGAAGCCGCGCAGGCCTTTCGCCGCCGGCTCGCGGCGCTGGAAGCCTTTCGCGACGCCAATGGCGCCATGGGCGCGCCGTCGCTCGACGCGCTCGACCTCGGCATCCGCCTCTTCGGGGCACGGCTGCAATGGTGCCGGGACACGACACGAAAAGGGGAGAAGGAATGATGAAAAGGGCTCTTCGCGCGGCGATCCTCGCCGCTTTCGCCGCCACCGCCGCACCCGCCGGGACGCAGCCGCCCTTCCGCACGATGCCGACGCCCGGCGTCCGCCATTATCTCTACGAGGTGATCCAGACGATCAACGGCACCACCCGCAAGGGCTACCGCACCGAATTCGACCTGGAAGCCAAAGGCGGCGCACTCTTCGCGACGATTCGCACTACCGCCGAGCTGGACCAGGGCGCCTGGAAGCCAGTCCTTTCCGACGCCGCCTGCCGCAAGGCGATGAGCGGGACCGAAGCGAGGCTCGCGCGGGTCCAGCTCTACCCGCTCGATCCGGCGACGGCGCACAGCCTCGGCTCCTCCTTCCTCGCCACCTGCGCGCCGCCGGCCATTTTCTTTCCGCTCACCGACATTTTGAACGTCGCGATCATTCCCGTGTCGAGCGCGTTCCGGGTGGGCGAGCTCAGGGCGGTGGGCGAGACGCTCGCTTATCCCGGCTTCGAAGCCGCGTTCGACCGGAGCGGCGAGTCGATCCAGGAAACCACCCACGGCGGCGATGTCCGCCTCGCCGCGCTCGACCCGCGGCGGGCCTTGATCGACTGGCGGCCGCTGCCCGCCGACATCACCACCGTCGAGCGCAGCATGCAGCCGCCGATGACGCTGCGGGGCAAGGAGCATTGGGCCTTCCGCGTCGAGATCGACCGCCGGAGCGGCGCGATCGAGCGCGCCTCGACCAGCTACGACGATCTCGACCTCGCCATCGTCGGCGCGCCGGCCTCGGTGCCGCATGTCAGGATCTCCCGGTCGGTGACGATCCAGCGTCAATAGCGGCTGATCGCTTTCAGGCGGCTAGGCCTCGCCCAGCGCCTTCTTCGCCGCCGCGATCCGCTCGCGAACGCCCTCGGGGGCGGTGCCGCCGTAGGAGGTGCGGCTGCGGACCGAGGCGTTGACGTTGAGCAATTCATAGACCCGTTCGTCGATGCGTGCGTCGATGGCGCGGAGGCTGTCCAGGTCGAGGTCGGCGAGGCCGCAGCCTTTCTCCTCGGCGAGCTGGACGATGCGGCCGACGAGATGGTGCGCCTCGCGGAACGGCATTCCGGCGCGGCTTACCAGCCAGTCGGCAAGGTCGGTGGCGGTGGAGAAGCCGGCTTCGGCCGCGTCGCTCATCCGCGCGGCGTTGAAATCCGTCTTCTCGACCATTCCCGCGAGCGCCTGCAGCGACAGGACCAGCAGGTCGTGCGCCTCGAAGACCGGCGGCTTGTCGTCCTGCATGTCCTTCGAATAAGCGAGCGGCAGGCCCTTCATCACCATCACCAGCGAGACCATTGCGCCGGCGATGCGGCCGCTATGGCCGCGGACCAGCTCGGCGGCGTCGGGGTTGCGCTTCTGCGGCATGATCGAGGAGCCGGTCGAGAAATCGTCGGGAAGCGCGACGAAGCCGAAAGGCTGGCTCGCCCAGATGATCAATTCCTCGGCGAGCCGGGAGAGGTGGAGCGCGCACAGGGTCGCCGCCGCCAGATAATCCAGCGCGAAGTCGCGGTCGGAGACGGCGTCCAGCGAGTTCGCCATCGGCCGGTCGAAGCCGAGCGCCGCCGCGGTCGCCTCGCGGTCGATCGGGAAGCTGGTGCCGGCGAGAGCGGCGGCGCCGAGCGGGCTCTCGTTGAGCCGCCGCCGCGCGTCGGCGAAGCGCGAGCGGTCGCGCAGCAGCATCTCGTAATAGGCCATGAGGTGATGGCCGAGCGTCACCGGCTGCGCCGCCTGGAGGTGGGTGAAACCGGGCATCACCGTCTCGGCATGCTCCTCCGCACGCGCCACCAGCACGCGCTGGAAGGCGGCGAGCGCCGCCTCGACCTCATCGATCGCATTGCGCACCCAGAGCCGGAAGTCGGTCGCCACCTGGTCGTTGCGCGAGCGGGCCGTGTGGAGACGGCCGGCGGCCGGGCCGATCAACTCGGCGAGTCGCGCCTCGACATGCATGTGGATGTCCTCGAGCGCCGGATCCTCCTTGACGCCCTTCAGCGCATATTCGTCCTGGATCCGCTCCAGCCCCTCGGCGATCGCGCTTTCATCCTCTTCGGAGACGATGCCCTGCGCCTCCAGCATCGCGACATGGGCGAGCGAGGCGGCGATATCCTCTCGCCACAGCCTCTTGTCGAAGCCGATCGAGGCGTTGATCTCGCGCATCAGCGCCGACGGGCCGCCGGCGAAGCGGCCGCCCCACAGCAGATTGCTGTCCTTGTCCCCGGCGATGGCTTTTCTCCTCAGGCGACATGCCAGCGCGTGCCGTCGGCGCCGTCCTCGATCACGATCCCTTCGGCGGCAAGCGCGTCCCGAATCCGGTCGGCCTCCGCGAAATCCTTCGCCGCCCGCGCCGCGGCCCGCGCCGCGATCCGCGCCTCGATCTCCCCGGGGCTCAGCGCCGGCGTGTCCGCCGCCGCCTGGCGGGCGATGCCGAGAATGGCGGCGAGGCCGTGGAGCTGCCGCGCCAGCTCGGGCGACTGCGTCCGGTGGACCTCGCTCGCCAGCCGGAACAGGAGGGCGACCGCTTCGGGGCTGTTGAAATCCTCGTCCATCGCCCGCCGGAACTCGGCCGCATGGGCCTCGTCCCAGTCGACCGGCCCATCCGCCGGCGCGACCGCCCGCATCGCCCCCTGCAGGCGGGCGAGCGCATTGCCGGCGTCGATGAGGTTGGCCTCGCTGAAGGCGATCGGGCTGCGATAATGGGAGCGGACGAAGAAGAAGCGGACGACATCCCCGCCGAACCGCTCGACCGCGTCACGCAGGGTGACGAAATTGCCGAGCGACTTCGACATCTTATCCTTGCCCGTTTCGAGCTGGCCGACATGCATCCACCAGCGCGCCAACGGCGCGTGGTTGGCGGGCTCGCTCTGCGCGATCTCATTCTCGTGATGCGGGAATTTGAGGTCGGGGCCGCCGCCGTGGATGTCGAGCGTCGGCCCGAGCAAGGCCTTGGCCATGGCCGAGCATTCGAGGTGCCAGCCCGGCCGCCCCTCGCCCCAGGGCGACGGCCAGCGCGCTTCCGGCGGCTCGTCCGCCTTGCCGGTCTTCCAGAGGACGAAGTCGAGCGGGTCGCGTTTGGCGGCGTCGGCCGCGACGCGCTCGCCGGCGCGCAACTCGTCCAACGAGCGGCCCGACAGCTTGCCGTAGCCGGGGAAGCGGCGCACCGCGTAGAAGACGTCGCCGGACGGGTAGGCCAGGCCCTCCTGCTCCAGCGTTTTGACCAAAGCGATCATTTGCGGGACGTAATCGGTCGCGCGCGGCTCATGATCCGGGACGCGCAGGCCCAGAGACGCGAAATCCTCGTTCATCCGCGCGATCATGCGGCCGGTGAGCGCGCCGATCGTCTCGCCGTTCGCCGCGGCCCGCTCGATGATCTTGTCGTCGATGTCGGTGATGTTGCGGACATAGGTGACGTCGTAGCCCGAGGCTTCGAGCCAGCGGACGACGATGTCGAAGCCGATCTCCTTGCGGGCATGGCCGAGATGGGGCGCGTCGTAGACCGTCTGGCCGCAGACGTAGAGCGAGACCCTCCCGGGCACCAAAGGCGCGAATGGCCGCGTCTCGCGGGCGAGGGAATCGTAGATCGACAGCATCGCCGATTTCCGTACCGGTCAAAGCCGCGAAGGAAAAGTCTCGGGCGGATCACCCTCCTCCCCTCTCCCTTGGGCGGGAGAGGGTACGGAGCCTTAGCGGCTCCGCCGCTTAGGCGGCGTTGGTGAGGGTGACACGGTTGGTGACTATTCTCAGGCGCTGCCACCCTCACCCTTGGAAGCCGCCTGATATCGATACGACCTAAGGCACTCCGGCCGAATCGGACTGCATCTGGCGGCGCGCCGCGCTCCAGTCGCGGATCATCTTCGACCAGCAGCCGGTCTGGCCGTAGCTGCCGACCGGCGAGCAGCTGTCGGGCCGGCTCGGGCGGGCGGCATCCTCGAGCCCGGCGACGCGGGAGGCCCAGGAGACTTCGGACGGACGATCCTCCGCCTTCCGCCTCAGCTCCTTCGGAATCCGGTAGCGGTCGTTCTCGGGACGGTGGCCGCACACCACGATCTCATCGTCGGCGCCGTGTGGGCAGGGGTCACTGCCATAGACGGTAACATTGACGGTGCGGGCGGCCTGCGCGTCGGCCGGGCCCGCCATGCCGGCAAGCAAAAGGGGAAGGGATAGCAGGGCCGAACGCAGCATCATTCATCCACCCGTGGAAACTCCCGCCGATTTCGGGCGGCGAGGATGAACCGAAGCTGTCCGATGTGCGACGCCGTGCCCGTTCGCCCTCAATCGCCGCCGGGCTGCAGGCCCTTCGCGCGGAGCATCGGCCCGATGTCGGGATCCCTGCCGTAGAAGGCGCGGAACATCGGCCCGTAATCCAGCGTGTGGCCGCGCGAGAGGATGAGGTCGCGGAAGCGCTGGCCGTTCGCGCGGGTCATCCCGCCATGCGCCTTGAACCAGGCGAAGGCGGCGTGGTCGAGCATCTGCGTCCAGGGATAAGCGTAATAGCCGGCCGAATAGCCGTTGGCCCAGATGTGGAGGAAATAGCTCGAGCGGTAGCGCGGCGGGACGTCGTCAATGTCGAGCCCCAGCTTGGCGAGCGCGGCCGCCTCGAACGCGTCGGTCTGCTGCCGCGGCGCATTCGCCGGCAGAGTGTGCCACGCCATGTCGAGCTGGGCGGCGGCGATGACCTCGCCGAGCGCATAGCCCGAGTTGAACTTCGAGGCCCGCTTGATCTTGTCGACCAGGCTTTGCGGGATGGTCGCGCCGGTGCGGTAATCATGGGCATAATGGGTGAGCACCGCCGGCTCGAGCGCCCAATTCTCGTTGAACTGCGAGGGGAACTCGACGAAGTCGCGGGCCACGTTGGTGCCCGAGACGGTCGGGTAGACCTGGCTCGCGAACAGGCCGTGCAGCGCATGCCCGAATTCGTGGAACATGGTGGTGACGTCGTCGAAGCTCAGCAAGGCCGGCTGGCCCGGCGCGGGCTTGGTGAAATTGGCGACATTGTAGACGACCGGCTTCGTGCCGAGCAGCTTCGACTGGCCGACGAAGTTCGACATCCAGGCGCCGCCCGATTTGTTGTCGCGCTTGAAATAGTCGAAATACATGAGGCCGAGCTGCGACCCGTCCTTGTCGAACACGGTAAAGACGCGGACGTCCGGCTGGTAGACCGGGATGTCCTTCCGCTCCTTGAAAGTGATGCCGTAAAGCTGGTTGGCGGCGTAGAAGACGCCGTCCTGCAGCACCCGATTGAGCTCGAAATAGGGCTTGATCTCGGATTCGTCGAGATCGAAGCGGGCCTTGCGGACGCGCTCGGCATAACGGTTCCAGTCCCGCGGCTTGAGATCGAAAGTCTCGCCGCCGGCGCGGATCGCCTGCTGGATGTCGGCCGCCTCGCGCCGCTCCTGGGCGGCGGTGGCGGGGGCCAGCTGGGCGAAGAAATTCTGCACCGCCTGCGGGTTCTTCGCCATCTGGTTGGAGAGGACGTAGGACGCCCAATTGGGGAAGCCGAGCAGGGCCGCCTTTTGCGCGCGCAACTGGGCGAGCTGCTCGATCGTCGCGCGCGTGTCGTTGGCATCGTCTTTCTCGGTCCGCGTCCAGCTCTGGCGGAACAGCGCCTCGCGGGTCGATCGGTCGCTCAGCGAGGCGAGCGACGGCTGCTGGGTCGTGTTCTGGAGCGGCAGCACCCACTTGCCGTCGAGCTTGCGATCCTTCGCCGCCTGCGCCGCGGCGGCGATCGCCCCGGCATCGAGGCCGGCCAGCCGGTCGGGGCTGTCGACGACCAGGGCCCCCGCCTTCGCGGCGGCAAGCAATTTCTGCTGGAAGGCGGTCTCGAGCGTCGAGATTCGGGTGTTGAGCGCGCGCAATTTCACCTTGTCGGGCTCGGACAGCTGCGCGCCGGCGCGGATGAACTGCTCCTGATAGATTTCGAGCACCTGCTTCTGCTCGGCATCGAGGCCGAGCCGGGCGCGGTTGCGGTAGAGGCTCTGGACGCGGGCGAAGAGCCGCGGGTCGAGGTAGATCGCGTCCTGATGCTGGGTGAGCTTGGGAGTCTCGACCTCCTGCACCTTGTCGAGCACCGGATTGGTGTTCGCGCTGACGACGCCGGAGAAAGCCTGGTTGACCCGGTCGAGCATCCGCCCGGACCGCTCGATCGCGGCGATCGTGTTGTCGAAGGTCGCCGGCGCGGGATTGTCGGCGATGCGGCGGATCTCGGCCGCCTGCTCGGCCATGCCCTGTTCGAAAGCGGGCTGATAGTCGCTGTCCCGGATGCGGTCGAAGGGCGGCGCCTGGAACGGCAGGGTGCTGGGGGCGGCGAAGGGATTGGCGTGCGCGCTCGGCGCTGCGTGGCGGGGCGCTCCCGCCGCCGGGGCCAGAGCGGCCATGCAGCCGACGATTGCCGTGGTTCGAAGCCAATGCATGAAAATCATCCTCTCTCGCCGACGGAAATGCCGGCCCGTCTTCATCTCGTTGCCGCAACGCGACTCGCGGGCCGCGGATCGCGGAAACTGGCTGAACAGGCCCTGACATTCAACCGCGCGGGTTTTGGCCGCCACGCGCCGATGTCGGTCATTCCCGATCGACGCCTGCCCATCTCAAAAGCTTGTCCACGTAAACGCACCGGCGGCGCTTACCGTGCGGGTATGTCGAGCGAGATCGACGCGGTGCCCTCGCCCGACACCGCCAGATAAATCCCCTGACCGGTCGCCTTCAGCACGCCGGTCCGCAGATTGGCGACGGTCGCGCGGATCAACAGATCCCCCAGGCGTTTTTCGGCCAGCGCATGACCGATCTTGGCGAGCAGCCGGTCGTAATCCTTCGCAAAATTCTGGGTCAGGGCGTCGGCGATCGTGCCCGACAGGACGGGCGCATTGGCGAGCTTGATCAGCAGGCTCGACCCGGTCGAATCGGTGATCCCGGCGACCGACAGGTCGGCGAAGGCGACCCGCCGGCTGTTTGCGTGGCTGACCGGCAGCGCGGTCAACCAGACTGTACCGTGCGACGGCGTCTCGCCCGGCCGCGCCGCGCTGAAAGTCAGCCCGACCGCGATCCTGCCGCCCGTCGTGCCGTACATCGTCACCTTGCCGAATTGCGCATTGACCGGGCCGATGCCGGGCACGTTGAACGGCCGCGCCGAGCGCTTGACCAGAGCGCGCGCCAGCACCGGCTCCAGCTCGTGATAGTCGGCGATGACGGGGATCGCAAAGTGCACCACCCCGGCCCGCCCGGTCAGCCGCTTGAGCGGCGGCAGCGGGGTGGCCGGTGGATCGGGCGGCCGTGGGCCCACATAGGTTTCGGTCAGCGCGGTCATGCCGAGGGGAAGCTCCAGCTGGCTGCCGTGCACCGCATAGCCGCCATATTTGAGCTCGCGCGGGGTGATCCGCATCCAGACCGGCGGGTTGGCTTGATTGAGGTCGAGCGAAGTGAACGCCGCCTTCCATGCTTCCGCGATGCGATCGCGCACCGACAGTTTCTTGAGTTCGCGCGGCAGCGTCCGCTCCAGATTGGCGATCACGCCCTTCAGCCTGGTGTCGGCCTTGCTGGTGAACTCGATGCGCTTGCCGAGGAAATCGACGTGCGGCGCGTCGGTCCAATCGTAGCTGATCGACACCGCGCCCCGTGGCGACCAGTCGGAATCGACGTCGAGCCGAATGACCGCGCGGACGCGGGCGTCGGCATTGGCGGTCTCCCGCTTCAGGATGCCTCCAATGTCGCGCGCGGTGATGACGGCGTGGAGCGGCATGACGAGGACGAGCGTGCGGCCGCTGCCCGAGAGACTGAGCGCACCGCGCGTGACCTGGCCGACGATGCGGCACTTGATCGCCGGCGTCTTGATCTTCGCGAACAGCACCTTGACCCTTTTGGGCGCGACACAGACC
>JAQGLF010000352.1 GCA_028293025.1 Alphaproteobacteria bacterium | reverse complement strand
TAGCAGCACCCTGTTCCAAGGCTTCGATGCGGTGCGGGTAGAAGAGGATCGACACCCGTCTGCCACATCTGGCTATCGGCAAAGAGAACGAACATTTGTTTAAGTGCAACAGCGTTAACCACTTTGTTGCCTTGAAATGGCCGTGAAATGCCCATCGCGGCGGGTTCCGTCCCATAAGTGGACAGAGGCGTGGAGGGGGTGAACGAATAGGGCCGGCACGGCGGCGGCACTTATGGTTAACATCACATTGCATGGCCGATTCGCGGGCGATGCGAATCACGCCGCGAACCTGCCTGCCCCCGCGGCGGTTTACGCGGCAGAAATGTCACGTCGCGGTGTCAAATAAGAAAGAAATTTCAATCGCGTTTTGAGTGACTTGTGCTCGCCCCCGGCCAACAGTATAGGCCCGCTGGGGTAAGACCGGCGAATCCCGGCGAATCGGGAACCGGCTGCAGGATTTGCGCTTCGGAGGGGTCCGGAGCGCGACGGAGCGGAGGGGTTATGGCAACGGCAATCAGCGGCATTTTCGACCAACATCATACGATCTGGGCCCTGGGCGATGCCTATCGTCCCAGCGCCAACGAAGAGTTCATGAACCATGCGCAGCTCGCCTATTTCCGGCAGAAGCTGCTCGGCTGGAAGGAGGAAATCCTCCGCGAGAGCCGCGATACGATGGCGCAGCTGAAGAGCGGCCCGATCCGCGAGGCCGACCTCACCGACCGCGCCTCGAGCGAGACCGACTGGGCGATCGAGCTCAGGACCCGCGACCGGCAGCGCAAGCTCATCTCGAAGATCGATTCGGCGCTGAGGCGGATCGAGAGCGGCGATTACGGTTTTTGCGAGATCACCGGCGAGCCGATCTCGCTGGCCCGGCTCGAAGCCCGGCCGATCGCCACGATGACGGTCGAGGCGCAGGAGCGCCACGAGCGCAACGAGCGCGTCACCCGCGACGATTGAGGGGAAGCCCCGGCCTTGGGCGGGGCGCCTTCCTTACGAACGGCGAGCGGCGCTCGCCGTTCGTCCGGCCTCAGGCCCGGGCAAAGCCGGTACGCCGGCGCCTAATGCAGACCGACGATCGCTTCCTTGACCTTCAATTTCTCTTTCTTGAGACGGGAAAGGGTGGCCATGTCCGGCAGCGGTCGCTGGCTTTCCTCGTTGATTCGCGCTTCGATGTCAGCGTGCTTCAGTTCCAGTGCCGAGATATGCGCCTGT
This sequence comes from Alphaproteobacteria bacterium, assembly GCA_028293025.1. Lineage (GTDB taxonomy): Bacteria > Pseudomonadota > Alphaproteobacteria > Sphingomonadales > Sphingomonadaceae > Allosphingosinicella. Next base: position 3,377 of record JAQGLF010000352.1, on the reverse strand, counting down.
TGCATTCCCATCTCCTTTGCCGTGCTGATGAAGCTTCAACCATCTTCCGCGACGTCCGTCTCCCCGCTCGCGAGCGCCCGCCGCATATGTACGACGATCCGTTGATCTTGTAGGTATAGCGCAGTTCGGCGCGGCTGAGTAGCGCCGCCTGGGGGACAGGTGACGGACGGCGCGGGCAATCTCAATGCGGCCTCGAAGCTGGTGCGGCTGCGGCTCGAGCATCGCGACCTCGATGCCGCCATCGAGGCGCTGCGGGCGATGCCGGCGCTGGACCAGCTGCAGCTCGCGCGCCTCAAGAAAAGGAAGCTGCGCCTCAAGGACGAGATCGCCCTGCTCGAGGACCAGCTGATTCCCGACATCATCGCCTGAGCGGCGATCTGTCCGCCCCTTCAAGGCGCCACTCCATATTCCCTGAACCGTGAGTCGATGTCGTAGGCGAGCCGGCGCGCGGCGGCGAGATCCTGCTCCGCCCCGGCCTTGTCGCCCTTGCGCAGCCGCGCGATGCCGCGGCCGTAGAGCGAGGCGGGAAGCTGGGGCGCCCGCTTCAGCGCGTCGCTATAGTCGGCGATCGCCTCGTCGAGCCGGCCGAGCCGAAGCTTCACGAAGGCGCGGCTGTCGGTGATCGCGGCATTCTGCGGATCGAAGCGCAAGGCCTCGTTGCAATCGGCGAGCGCCCGGTCGAGCTCCAGATTGTGGGTGGCACGGGTCCAGCAGCGCGAGTTGAGCAGGTTCGCATTGCCCGGCTGCCGCTTGAGCTCCGCCGACGCCGCGGCGACGGCCAGGACCGCCTGGCCGCTGCGGCTGAGGATGTCGATGCGCAGATTGGCCAGCGCCCGGCGCCGTTCCGCATTGGCCGAGGCGGCGGCGATGGCCTTGTCGGTCAGGTCGAGCGCCTTTGTCCAGGCCTGGCCCGCATCGTCTGCATGGCCGAAGCGGGAGAGCAGAGATGCCTTCAGCATATAGGCGGCGATCGCATCGTCGGCCGTCTGCGACGCGATCAGCCGGTCGGTCGCGGCGATCGCTTCGGCCTCCTTGCCGCGGCGGCCGTCGAGCCGCGCCATCTCGCCCGTCGCCCAGCCATCATTCGGCTTGACCTTGAGCACGCGGTCGAGATCGACGGCGGCCTCGTCGAAGCGGCCGAGCTGCTCATAGGCCTGGACGCGCTGGGTCAGCGTGAATTCGTTGCTGGCGTCGAGGGCGAGGGCGCGGGTCAGCGCTTCGAGCGCCTCGCCGGGCTTGTCCTGCCGCAGGTGGAGGAGCCCGTAACCCTGCCAGGTCGCGAAATCGTCGTCGCTGAGCGCCGCCGCCCTGTCGAGCGCCGCCGCGGCTGCGTCGGTCTTGTTCTGGTAGAGGAGGGCGATGGCGCGGTCGGCGATCGGCGTCGACCAGTTCGGCGCCAGGCCGGCCGCCTTGTCGAAATCGGCAAGCGCCTCGGTCAGCCGGTCCGCCTGCATCAGCTCGTAGCCTCGGGTCACGTAATCCTGGGCCGAGACCGGTTGCGCCGCGATCACCGCCGCCCGCTCCTCGGCCGTCGCGCGATAGCCGGCCGGCGAACGGACATAGGCGCGGTCGGCATTGACCTGGTCGAGGATCGCGCCGGCCGCCGCCGCTTCCTTCGCCGGCAGCTCCCGCTGCAATATGCGGAAGGTCGAACGGGCGACGGCGCGGCCGTTGGCGAGCGTCAGCCGGCGCTCGATATGCGCGCCGGCAACGTCGCGGACGAGGTCGTGGCCGTCGAGCGCGAAGCCCTGGCCGCCGCGCGGCAGGATGATCGTCTCGGTCGCCGACAGATAGGCCGGGAACTCGAGCGAGAAGGGGACGTCCTTGAACTTGTCCGGGCGGCTGAAATCGGCCTTCCACTGGATCGTACCGTCCTGCAGCCGGAAACGAAGCGCGTCGGTGCCCGGCGCCCGCGGCCAGTCCATGCGCAGCTTGCCGCTGAAGATGACGGTGGCGGTGCCGGCATCGTCGTCGGTCCTGACGTCGACCTTCTCGATATTGTCGGTCGCGGCGGGCCCCGGGATCCAGCTCGCCACCTGGTCCTTGATACCGTCGGTGCCGTTCTGGGAGACGGTCAGCCGCAGCGCCTGGGCGAGATCGCCCCGGAACACGATTTGCCCGCTGATTGGCACCGGCGCCTCGAAGCCCTTCGAGGCGTCGTAGATCACGCTGGCATCGGTGAGCGGCCGGGCCGGCGGCATCATCGGGAGCGCTTCGAGCGGCGCCCCCGCGGCCCGCACCGGCAGGCCCCAGAAAAAGGGCGAGGAGCCGAGCATGTCGATGTCGCGGTCGCCGAGCCGGGTGCCGTCGAGCCAGTAGGAGCGGCCGTCGATCCTCGCCCGGACGATGACGTGGTTGAAGGCGGCGACCTGGGGCAGGCGGGCGCCGATCAGGTCGCCGCTCTCGCTGCTCACCAGCACCGGCTCCGCTTCGACGCCGAGGTCTTTCAGCAGCGCCAGCAGCAGCACGGTCTTGCCCTTGCAGTCGCCATATTTGCGCGACCAGGTCCGGTCCGCCTTTTCCGGTACATAGCCGCCATCACCGATGGCGAGGGCGAAATAGCGCACCCTGTCCTGGACGAGGCGGAGCGCCGCCATCGTCCGTTTCTTCGGATCGGGGCCGAGCGCGGCGATGCGGTCGATCTCCGCCTTGAGCGGCGAATCGGGGCCGAGCCGCGCGGCGCTTTCGTAGAATGCCGCCATCAGCCTGCCGATCTCGTTCCAGTCGGCATAGCCGCTGATCTCGAGCCGCGCCGGGGCGCCGAAACGCGCCGGCGCGCTCGTCGGCAGCTCGGGGCCTTCGGCGTCGCTGCGGTCGAGCACGAGCTCGGTCCCCCAGGCGGTCTTCGTCACCTTGGGCTTGCCGATCGCATCGGTCGCCGCCCAGCGGATCGGCAGCCCTTCCTGCCACAGCTCGCGATAGCGGACGTGCCGGATCGAATAGCCATGGACGAGCGCGGTCAAATTCTCGGGGCGGAAAGGCACGCCTTGCGGCTTGATCCGCACCGTCCAGGAAAAATCGAGCACGTCGCCGACGCCGAGCCCCTCGGGCTGCATCACCGCAGTGAGGACGCCGTCCAGCATCGCCGATTCGAGATTGTTCTCCCGCCGCAGCACGATGAATGGCTGGCCGCCCTTGAGGAGGTCGATCTCCTTGCCGTCGCGGAGGATCCGGACCTTGTGGACGACGAGCTCGCTGATCTGCGGCTGCCAGGGAATGATGACGTTGCCGAGCGCGGAGAGGCCCTGCGTCGTCTGGATCAGGGTTGCGGCCTCGATCGAATATTCGCGGGTGCCGTCCTTCAGGTAGCGGCTCTGGGTGGAGAGGAGCAGCGACTGGAGCGGCTTGTCCTTCAGCGCCGGATTGGGAGCGGGGAT
>JAQGLF010000345.1 GCA_028293025.1 Alphaproteobacteria bacterium | reverse complement strand
TAGCCGAACTCCTTCGCCATATCGATGACGATCGCCATCTCGTCGGCGCGGTAGCAATGGTTCTGGACGAGGATCTCGCCGGCAAGGACGCCGCGCAACGTGTCCATGCCGATGTCGCGGGCCGGCGGTTCGCCGCCATTCCGCTCGTAATTGTCCCATTTGCGCTTGTATTCGGCGGCGCGCGCCCAGGTCTGGCGGTCGAGGGCGATATTGCCCATGCGGCTGCCCGGCATCTGGTTGCGGCTGCCGTAGACGCGCTTGGGATTCTCGCCGCAGGCCATTTTGAGGCCGTAGGGGGCGCCGGGGAATTTCATCCCCTGGACGGTGCGCGCCGGCACGTTCTTGACCGTCACCGAGCGGCCGCCGAACAAATCGCCCGAGCCGGGCAGGATTTCGAGCGTGGTGACGCCGCCATTGGCGAGCGCGCGGCTGAAGCCGGGATCCTGCGGCCAGACGCTGTGCTCGGCCCAGACGTCGGGATGGACGGGACCGGTCAGCTCGTTGCCGTCCTGATGCGCCTCGACCGCGGGCGAGGGATAGTCGCCGAGATGGGAGTGGATGTCGATCACGCCCGGCGTTACCCATTTGCCATGCGCGTCGATCCGGGCCGCGCCGGCCGGGACCGGTGTGTCGCCGCCGCCGATCGCCTGGACGATGCCGTCGGCGAGGATCACCGTCCCGTTCTCGATCCGCCCGCCCTCGCCGTCGAACACCGTCGCGCCGGTGATCGCGGTGAGCACCCCCGGATAGCGATGATAGGTCGAAGGATAGGGGTCGTGGGAATAGGTCTTGGGCGGGGTCGATGCGGTGGCGGGATGGGCCGGCGGCGCCTTGGCCGCGCATCCCATCAGCGCGGCCAGGGCGGGGACGAGAAGCCAGGCCTTACTGGACACCGTGCATCCACTTCTTGATCAGCGGGGAGAGGAGGAGGAGGAAAAGGCCGATGCCCGCGGCGACGAGCCCGATCGTCCAGAACACGCCGACATAGGTGTTGAGGCTGACCTGGAGGTTGGTCACCTGTCCGCCGACCGTCTCCACGCTCGCTACCTGTGCGACCGCGCCGGCGACATATTGGGCGCAGGAGATGGAGAGGAACCAGACGCCCATCATCAGCCCTACGATCCGCGCAATCGAGAGCTTGGTGATCATCGAGAGGCCAACGGGCGAGATGCACAATTCGGCGAGCGAATGGATCAGATAGAGCCCAGCCAGCCACCACAAGGCGACCTTGAAATCCGGGCCAGCGAAGTTGGTCCCCCACACGAGGAACAGGAAGCCCGCGCCGACGCCCATCAGGGCGATCGCGAACTTGACCGGGATGGACGGCTCCATGATGGTCGGCTCGTTCCAGCGGCTAACCTGCTGGAACCACCCCAGAGCGGAGAAGAGGATCAGGAGCGCGAGAAGCGCCCCGACGACAAAGGCGGCGTTCGGATGGCCGGCGGCAGTCAGCGTCAGGAAGACCCGCCAGGCGAGGAAAGCGGTCAATGCCACCAACACCGCCGACCAGACGAAGCCGAGGCCGCGCAGGGCGGGATTGGCGGGGACGCGCGTGCGCGCGAGGCCCGTCCAGAGAATGCTCATCACTGGCGCGAAAAGGACGATCGAAATCGGATTGAAATTCTGCGTCTGCGGCGCCGACAGGCTGAACAGGCCGAAGACGGAAAGCTGGGTGTTGCGATCCGCGAACAGGGTCAGCGACGATCCCGCCTGTTCGAACAGAGTCCAGAAGACGACGTTGAAGGTGACGAGGATCATCGCCACCACCATCATCTGGAACTCGGCCCGGCTGCCCTTGAACCACGACCAGATCAGAATGAGCGGCACGCCGATTAGGAACGAGCCGAACAGCAATTTGCCCATCAGCGGCAGCGACTTGATATAGCCCCAGATGCCTGCCCCCGGCGCCGGCGCGGGCGCGTTCATCAGGTTGGTGAACAGGAAGTAGAAGACCGGGATGGCGACGATCGCCAGGATGTAGATCAGCATCGCCCGGTCGCCGCCGGTCCGCTCCGGGGGCTCGCCATAGCCGGCGAGGCGGCCGCCGTCATATTGGATCAGCGACCAGGAGAAGAGCATGCCGGCGGCGGCGAGGCCGAAGCCGGCCCACCAGCCGAACCAGTCGGCAAGCAATGGGCAGAGCAATTGGGAGCCGATCGAGCCCAGGTTGATGCCCATGTAGAAGATGGTGAAGCCGGCGTCGCGGCGCCGATCGCCCTGCGCGTAGAGAGCGCCGACCATGGTCGAGATGTTCGGCTTGAAAAAGCCGTTGCCGATCGAGATCATCGACAGGGCGATCAGCATCACCATGACGAAGAGCGGGCTGCGCTCGCCGCCGGATTCGAACCCGCCCTTCGGAATCGTGCGGCTCACCGCGCCCGGATGGGCGGGATCGAGCAGCGAGACGCTGCCGTCGTCATTGCCGCGGATCTGGAAGCGCTGACCGTGGTCGACGAGGTAACGGACCTCGTTCGTGCTGCTCGTCGGCCGGTCCGAATAATTGGTGACCTGCACCTCGTAGCGCTGGCCGTTGATCGTGGCGAAAGGTTTGGCGGTATCGCCGCCGAAGCAGAGGGTGAAATAGCCGAGCGCCATCAGGATGGCGCCGAACTTCACAGCCCGCTTCGAGCCCAGATACTGGTCGGCGAGCAGGCCGCCGACGAGCGGCGTCAGATAAACAAGCGCGGTATAGCCGCCGTAGAGGCCGGTGGCGGCGTGATCCCCGAAGATGAAATGCTTGGTGAGGTAGAGCGTCAGCAGTGCCCGCATGCCGTAATAGCCGAACCGCTCCCACATCTCGGTGGTGAACAGGCGGGCGAGCTGGCGGGGATGGCCGAACCAGGTCTCCTTCGCGGCCGGGTTGACGTGGCTGATGTCGGGCTCGATCGGATTGTCGATCGTCGGCGTCTTCACCATATACCCACTCCCTTGTGACCCGCCGTGTGTCCCGGCTTTGGCGGGGGCACCCTAACGGGGAAATTGCCCGTGTGAAGCCGGATTGTTGCGGCCGCTCCGGGCTGGTAGCGGCGCCTCATGCTCAACGACCCCGGCTCGACCCTCGCCCTCCTCGCCACGCGCCGCTCGGGCCGTCCGCGCGACCTCGTCGATCCCGGGCCGGACGCGGAGCAGCTGCACCGCATCCTCGAGATCGGCATGCGCACGCCCGATCACGGCAAGCTCGCCCCCTGGCGCTTCATCCATGTCGCGAAGGACAGGCGGGACGATTTCCACGCCTTGCTCGACCGCGCCTACCGGATCGACAAGGAAAGCGAACCGGCCCGGCTGGAGCTGGAGGCGGTCCATCGCTTCGCCCATCAGGCGCCGGAGCTGATCGTCCTCCTCTCCAGCCCGGTCGAGGGCATCAAGATCCCGATCTGGGAGCAGGAATTGTCCTGCGGGGCCGCCGGCATGAACCTCCTCCTCGCGGCGCATGCGATGGGCTTTGCCGGCGGCTGGGTGACCGGCTGGGCGGCCTATTCCGAGGCGGTCCGCAGCGGCCTCGGCGCCCGCGAGCACGAACGCATCGCGGGCTTCCTCTATTTCGGCACCCCGGCCGTCCCGCTGGAGGAACGCGCGCGGCCGGTCTTCGACTATGTGGTGAGCGAGTGGGCGCCCGCCCCTTGACCGCCCCGCTGTATTAGGACAGTATAGCAGCCGTGCCGAATGAAGAACGTCCCGTCTACCTGCGCCTGCGGGATTCCATCGCCGCGATGATCCTCGAGGGGAAAGTGCGCGACGGCGAGTCCCTGCCGTCGGTGCGCAGCCTTGCCGCCGAGCACGGCGCCAATCCCTTGACCGTCGCCAAGGCCTATCAGACCTTCCAGGACGAGGGGCTGGTGGTGGTGAAGCGCGGCGTCGGCATGTTCGTCGCCCAAGGCGCCGCCGAGCGGCTGCGCGTCGCCGAGCGCGAGCTGTTCCTGAAGCATCGCTGGCCCGCCATCGCCGCGCAGATGCGGCGGCTCGGCCTCGACGTCGGCGACCTGGTCGAGCGCGCGCTCGCCTGATCCGAGGCGGCGAGGCGCACAAGTCCAATGTGGTGGGTCCGCCGTGCCGGGTGACGCCGCGCTTGATCCACGTTAAGCTGCCTGATGGAATCGGATGGGAGGACGATTCTGCTCTCGATCCTGGTCGGTTGCGCCGTCATGGTGCTGCTCGGCCCGCCCTTCCTCTCGATCGCCTATCGCAAGATCCGCCATCGGCGCGGCCGCCGGCTGCGGCGCTCCGCCCGCCGCAACCATCGTTGAGGCCGGCGCGCCCGCGCTGGACTTGGCGGAGGGCAAAAGGATAAGGGGCGGGGTCAGGGGTTTGCGAGGGATTTCCTCCTCAAGATGATGAACTTAAGCCGGAGCCGCAGGGCCGCCGCGTCGGGATTGCTCGTTGCCGGGCTGTGGGGCGGCGCGCTGGCCGCGCAGGACACGAATACGATTGTCGGCAACCCGCAGCTGAAGAATTTCCAGCTGCCGGGCCAGCGCACGGCGGCGCCGCCT
>JAQGLF010000325.1 GCA_028293025.1 Alphaproteobacteria bacterium | reverse complement strand
TTGCTGTAATTAGAGAAGCCGCAAAGGCTGGCATCCTGATAGATAACCTTACAGATATGATTTTGGCTAATTGGACGGTCGGGAAGAAAGAAAAAGACGGATACAGATATTATTCTGACCTCGGCCTCTCTATTCAAGGGCAAGACGCCAACTCGGCCTGGAGATCGATTTATAATATTACATCGAGAGCAGGGCTCAAATTGAAGGTGACCTTCGTTTGGCATGATAATGCCAAGGCGGCCTTCCCTAATCTCACCGGATGCTTGAGCGTTAATATGTAATCTAGCCTGTAAGGATTTAGGCTATGAGCGAAATGCCATATATACTTCTAGGCGTGTGCCTGATCATACTGGCTATCGCTGTAGTCATGAGCTCCTATTATTCTGGTAGAGCTATTTTAAATTGGTCGAAGCGGTGCGATCCCAAAGTCCCTTTTCCGGCCGCTCTACCGACAGCGCGATACTTGATCCCTGTGTCGGCGGCGGCTGTCCTGATATTAAAGCATTGGGGTTTCTGATCGAATATGGAGCCTAGTTTAGAAAGCCTCCACCGGCCTAGTCTTCCGCCTCAAGGCGCTCGTTTCAGGCATCACATGCGACGAAGAAGCGAGATGCGGTTGGTGCCCTCGTAGATCTGGGCGATGCGGGCATCCCGGACGAACTGCTCCATCCCCCATTCGCGAATTAGCCGCGGCCGCCATAGATTTGCTGCGCGTCGACCGCGGCCTTGAAGCCTGATCGATCAGATAGCCGGCCGCGGCCGCACCAGATGACGCAGGCGTTGACGCAGAAGGGCTGCGTTCGACAAACCGAGACGCAGAACTCCCGAGCCGCTGCGCCCTTCCGCTTCGGCGACGCGCGCCTTGCACTCACTCAATGGGATAGGCCGATTGGAATTGGGTACGTAACCGAGCACGGGCGCGACAAAGCCCGGTCTCGAGAAATCCTCGGGATTATACGCCAGCGCTCCTTCGAGATCCGATTCCACATCGACCAATTCGAAGCGGGTGTCGCCGCTTGCCCCGTCCATGCGGTGGAGAATCATCCGGCTTTCCAAAGGGATCGCTGTCGCCCGAAGCGCTGGCCGATCGCGATTGCTCCGATTGGGCCAGGATCCGTGCAAAATACGGTGGTTGAACAGAATCGCGTCGCCCGCGATGAGCGGCACGGACACGCAAAGCGGCTTCAACGCCTCCCTCATGGGCCGCATAAAAACGCGACGAGCTCGCAGCTTCGATATTCGGGAGCTTATGGCTGCCCGGCAACATCATGAGACTGCCGTTCGCCTCATCGACGTCGACCACCGGGCACCACGCGCTTATGGCGGCGAACCGCCGGTCCGCCAGCACGTCCGGGTCACGATGGACGTGGAGCACTCCTTTGCCGGGGCTCTTGTTGATGACTCCGCAGGCGACCAGCCGATATCCATTCAAAAGGGACATGAGGCGGTCGCCGATCGCTGCCGAGACGATCTCGTGCGCGCGGCGGCGATAGTCTCCGTCCGACGTGCAGAAGGACTGCTCATAGGCGCATGCCGAGGGTGAAGTGCTCACAGGGCGAGCGTCGTCGAGCTGCCGCCGCACCTGGTCCACCTCGTCATGATCGAGGAGCGGGACGATTATGAAACCCCGGCGGTCGAACTCTTCCTGCCGCGCCGGCTCCTTGAAAAAAGCTGTCATTCAACGCCTCTGCCAGAAGCGGTTATAAAGGGATAGCTCCCAGGGCAAGGAACGTGCCCGGCGCCTCAGCACCATCTGCACTGTTGCCTAAAATGCCCTGCGGGCAGCGCCATGGGGCTTTCCGCGCCCGCCTCGTCTTGCGCCTGAGCGAGCTGTCTCCCGTATGACGTGGGCCGCGAAGAAGCGGGCGGTGATTAGCTTCGCTTCGTGGAAGGTGAAGCCGCACGGCTGTTCATTCGCCACGAGACTGGTTCGAGCTGCCGGGTCTATTCGCTCTCGCCCGGAGCGATGCCGGCGATTTTGCGGGCCGCATGCAGCAACTCGACCGGCAGCATGGCAATGATCGTGCTGTTGTGCTCGACACCGATCTCGGTCAGCGTCTGCAGGCGCCTGAGCTCCAGCGCCCCAGGTACGGCGCCAATGGTGGTGGCAGCCTCGGCAAGCTTGCGCGCGGCCTCATATTCCCCTTCCGCCTTGATGATCCGGGACCGTTTTTCACGGATCGCCTCCGCTTCGCGGGCGATTGCCCGCTGCATCTGCTCGGGAATGTCGACGTCCTTCAGCTCCACCGCGTCGATTTCGACCCCCCAGCGGCCGGCCGCTGCGGCAAGCAAATCGAGCAACCGGGCATTGATCGACAGCCGGTCCTTGAGCATCTGATCGAGGTCGCTCTGCCCAATCGCATCGCGCATGCCCGTCTCCGCGGCCTGCACGACCGCCCCCTGCCACGATTCGACCGAGGTGACGACGAGAACCGGATCCTGGGCACGAAACCAGAGGACGGCGTTGACCTTCACCGCCACGCCGTCGCGGGTAATCGTCTCCTGGGTTTCGAGTTGGTAGGTGACGGTGCGCAAATCGACTTTAACCACCCGGTCCACCAGGGGGATCAGCCAGTACCAGCCCGGGCCCTTGGTTTCTCCAAGCCTGCCGAGGCGAAAGAGGACGGCGCGTTCATATTCGTAGTTCACACCAAAGCTGCGGGACGCGAGGACGAGCAGAACGACGATGAGAAGCCCGAGGCCACCGAAAATCGGAATCATGCCGTTCATCCCCATGCTTGCAGCAGCGCGTGTCCGGCGAAGATGGTCCGTGGCCGATCAGTTTGTCCAGTGCGGCGGTCGACACGTCGCAGCGGAGTCGCTCGCGCGCTCATTCCTGCGGACCGATCGGCGGCGGCAACGGCACGAAGACGAAGACCGACGACATGCTTGTTCCCCCTGTCCCGGATGAATGTCCGCTTACGGGCAGGCTCGGCCTAAAAGGCCTCCGCCGGCAGCGCCATCAGGGTCTCCGCGCCCGCCTCGATCTTGCGCCGAAGCGCACCCGTCTCCGGCATCACATGCGACGCGAAGAAGCGGGCGGTGACCAGCTTGGCCTCGTGGAAGCTCTTGTCCTCGCCGCCGTTCGCCAGCGCCGCCGCGCTTGCTTTGGCCATGCGCAGCCACATCAGGCCGAGGCAGACCACGCCCGTCAGGGTCATATAGGGGTAGGCCGCGACGCCGGCATTGTAGGGGTTGGCGATGCCGTTCTGCATCAGCCACATGGTCGCGCTCTGGAGATCGCCGACCGCTTTCTCGAGGGCGGTGGCGAGGACGGCGCCGTCGCCGTCCCTGCCCCGGGCGTCGGCGATCTCGTCGGCGAGCAGCTTCAGGAACGCCTGGATGGCGCGGCCGCCATTGGCGCCGAGCTTGCGGCCGACCAGGTCGAGCGCCTGGATGCCGTTGGTGCCCTCGTAGATCTGGGCGATGCGGGCGTCGCGGACGAACTGCTCCATCCCCCATTCGCGGATATAGCCGTGGCCGCCATAGATTTGCTGGGCGTCGACCGCGGCCTTGAAGCCCTGGTCGGTCAGATAGCCCTTGATGACCGGGGTGAGCAGGCCGAGCAGATCCGATGCGGCCTGCTTCTCCTCGTCGGTCTGGGCGCGGCGGGAAATGTCGACCTGGAGCGCGCCCCAGAGGACGAGGGCGCGGGCGGCCTCGTTGAATCCCTTCATCTCCATCAGCATCCGCCGCACGTCGGGGTGGACGATGATCGGGTCGGCCTTCGCGTCGGGATCGCGCTGGTCGGGGACGAGGGCGCGGCCCTGGCGGCGGTCCTTCGCGTAAGTGACGGCATTCTGATAGGCGACCTCGCCCTGGGCGAGGCCCTGGAGGCCGACGCCGAGGCGGGCGGCGTTCATCATGATGAACATCGCCTCCAGCCCCTTCTCGGCGCTGCCGATCAGATAGCCGGTGGCGCCGAC
>JAQGLF010000309.1 GCA_028293025.1 Alphaproteobacteria bacterium | reverse complement strand
CGCGGAGCCTGCGAAGCGCCCCCGGTCCCGTCGCGTCCGAGACCAGGCCGTCCGCGCGCTCCCGGACTGCCGCCCCGGCGCCGAAGCCGAAAAAGGCGCCGCCCGCCGATCCCGCGCGGCACTGGGTCCAGATCGCCGGCGGTGCCGACCGGGGCAAGCTGCCGCGCGAGCTCGCCCGGCTGAAGGACAAGGCGCCGAAGCTGCTCGCCGGCCACGCCGCCTGGACGGCGAGCGCCAATGCCACCAACCGGCTCCTGATCGGGCCGTTCGAAAGCAGTGACGAGGCGCAGGACTTCGTCAACCGGCTCGCCAAGGCCGACCTCAGCGGCTTCGCCTGGACGAGCGAGGCGGGGCAGAAGATCGAGAAGCTCGCCGGCCGGTGAGGCCGCTCGCCCCTTACGCCTCCGATCCGGCGCGATCGCGGGGACGTCTCCATGCCGGCACCGAAAGCGGCAGCCGCGGCCCCCGCGACGCCTTCCAGCGCGACCGCGACCGGATCATCCATTCCGTCCCCTTCCGGCGCCTCCGCCACAAGACCCAGGTCTTCGTCGCCCCCGACGGCGATCATTTCCGTGTCCGCCTCACCCACAGCCTCGAAGTGGCGCAGATCGGCCGCACCGTCGCCCGCGCGCTCGGCCTCAACGAGGATCTGACCGAGGCTTTGTGCCTCGCCCACGATATCGGCCACCCACCCTTCGGCCATTCCGGCGAGGACGCGCTGGCGGCGGCGATGGCCGGGGCCGGCGGCTTCGACCATAACGGCCATACGTTGCGGCTGCTGACCCGGCTGGAAAGCGCCTATCCGCTCCATCCGGGACTGAACCTCAGCTGGGAGACGCTGGAGGGACTGGCCAAGCATAACGGGCCGGTCGCGGCGCCGGGCTGGGCGCTGGCCGCGACCGATTCCGAATTCCCGCTCGACCTCGGCACCTGGCCCGGCCTGGAGGCGCAGGTCGCGGCGATCGCCGACGACATCGCCTATGACAATCACGATATCGACGACGGCCTGCGGGCAGGGCTGTTCACGCTCGACGAGCTGACCGAACTGCCCTTCGTTCGCCACCTTTGGGATGCGGTGCGCGCCCGCTATCCCGGCGTGGAGAACTCCCGGCTGGTGCCCGAGCTGATCCGCGACCAGATCGGGCACATGGTCAACGACGTGCTCGAGGAGACGCGGCGGCGCATCGCCGAGGCGGGAGTCGGGACGGCCGACGAGGTCCGCGGCGCCGGTTGCCAGCTCGTGGCTTTCTCCGCCGTGACGGCCGAGGAGGAAAGGGCGCTCAAGGCCTTCCTCTATGCGCGCATGTACCGCTCGCCGCAGATCCTCGCCATCCAGGCCGAAGCCAAGTCGCTGCTCGCCGGCCTCTTCGCCGCCTATCGCGACGCGCCGGACCGGCTCCCCGCCGCCTGGCGGGTCGAGCCGGTCGACCGGATCGGCCATATCAGGCGGATCGGCGACTTCATCGCCGGCATGACCGACCGCTATGCGGTCGCCCGCTACCGCGAGCTCGTCGGCGAACCGGCCCTGCCGGACCTGGTTTAGGATCCGCACCTTAATCCCTTGTTCACCCGGCGCGGCGCAGCCCTCGTCTCCACCATGACCGCGCAAAGCATCGCCCTCAACCGTTTCGGTCTCGGCGCCCGCCCGGACGAGGCCGCGCTCGCCGATCCGAAAGCCTGGCTCGATGGCCAGCTCAGGAGCTTCGAACCGCGCCCCGCGGCGATCGCCGCCGCGCCGAGCCGACAGGAAGTGGCGCAGCAGCTCGCCGATTATTTCGAGGAGGTGCGGGCCATGGGCGGCCCGGCCGCGCGTCGCGCCCAGGCGGCCGCATCCGACGCCCGGCCGCGCACTCAACCGGCGGCAATGACGACGATGTCGCCGATGCCCGGCCAGGAGGCGGCCCCGACGCCCGGGCAGATGGCGGGCCAGATGGGCGGCGAGAAGGCGCTGAACGACCGGATTGCCGGGCTCCCGCCAAGCGCCCAGCAGTTCATCCGCAAGGCGAGCCGGGATTATTATCTCACCTCCGTCGCCGCCCGCACGGACGCGGCGCTGGCGACGCCGGCGCCGTTCGTCGAGCGGCTGGTCCATTTCTGGGCCAATCATTTCGCCGTCTCGGCCGACAAATTGGTCGTCATCGGCCTCGCCGGCCTGCTCGAATTCGAGGCGATCCGGCCGCACGTCCTCGGCCGCTTCGAGGACATGCTGCTCGCGGTCGAGCAGCATCCGGCGATGCTCCTCTATCTCGACCAGGCGCAGTCGGTCGGCCCGGACAGCCGGCTCGGCACGCTCGCCGCGACCCGCGGCCGCAAGGTCGGCCTCAACGAGAATCTCGCCCGCGAGATCATGGAGCTGCACACGCTCGGCGTGCGCAGCGGCTACAGCCAGGCCGACGTCACCGAATTCGCGCGGGCGCTGACCGGCTGGACCGTCGACGGCCTCGGCCGCGGGCCCGCCGCGCGCCTGACCAGCGGCGGCGGCGCGCCCGGCACCTTCCACTTCGCCGAGGCGATCCACCAGCCCGGCGCCCGCAACATAGTCGGCAAGAGCTACGACCAGCCCGGAATCGAGCAGGCCAAGGCTGTGCTCCACGATCTCGCCGCCAGCCCGGCGACGGCGCGGCATATCGCCACCAAGCTCGCCCGCCATTTCGCCGCCGACGATCCGCCGCCGGCCTTGGTCGACCGGCTGACCGCCGCTTACCTGAAGAGCGGCGGCGACCTGCCGACCGTCTATCGCGCCCTGATCGGCGCGCCCGAAATCTGGAGCCCGGCGACGGCGAAGTTCCGGACGCCCTGGGACTGGTCGGTCGCCGCGTTGCGCGCCGTCGGCACGAAGCAGCTTCAGGGCCAGGCGGTGGCCGGGCTGATGACCCAGCTCGGCCAGCCGGTCTGGCGGCCGGGCTCCCCGGCCGGCTATGACGACATTGCCGCGAGCTGGGCCGGGCCCGACGCTCTGGTGCGGCGGGTCGAGGCGGCGGAGCGGATCGCGAGCCGCGCCGCGGGCGCGATCGACGCGCGCGCGCTGGCGCCGAAGCTCTTTCCCGACAGCCTCAGCCCGGCGACGGCGCAGGCGCTCGCCCGCGCCGAAAGCCCGGGCCAGGGCCTTGCCTTGCTGCTCGCCTCGCCCGAATTCCTGCGGAGATGAAGATGATCGACCGCCGCATCTTCCTGGGCAGCGCCGCCGCCGGCAGCTTTCTGCTCGCCTGCCCCGGCATCGCTCTGGCGAAGGCGGCGACCGATCGCCGCTTCGTCTTCATCATCCAGCGGGGCGCCGCCGACGGCCTCGCCACGCTGGCGCCGGTCGGCGATTCCGCCTTCGCGGGTCTGCGCGGCGCCTTCGTCGAGGATGCGCAGGCGGGCGCCAAGCTCGGCAGCTTCTTCGCCCTTCACCCGGCTCTGGTCGAGACGGCGAAGCTCCATGGCGCCGGCGAGGCCTTGTTCGTCCACGCCGTGGCCTCGCCCTATCGCGACCGCTCGCATTTCGACGGCCAGAACGTGCTCGAGACCGGCGCGGCCGGCGCCTACCGGCTGAAGGACGGCTGGATGAACCGGCTGCTCGGCCTGCTGCCGCAAGGCGAGGCCAAGGCGATCGCGGTCTCCGCGACCGTGCCGGTGGCCTTGCGCGGGCCGAACGACGTCTCGTCCTACGCGCCGTCGGTGCTGCCCGCGGCGTCCGACGACCTTCTCGCCCGCGTCGGCGATCTCTATGCCCGCGACGGCCAGCTTGCGCCGTTGTGGAACGAGGCGATGGCGACGCGCAAGCTGACCGGCGACCTCAGCGGCGGCGGCGGCCAGAACGGCGCCGCGACCGGCGCGCTCGCCGCCCGCCTGCTCGCCGGCGACAATGGTGAGCGCGTCGCCTTCATCGAGACCGGCGGCTGGGACACGCATAGCGGCCAGCGCGGACGCCTCGCCGCCCAGCTCAAGGGGCTGGACGCGCTCGTCGCCGCGCTGAAGACCGGGCTCGGCGCCGACTGGTCGAACACGCTCGTGCTCGTCGCCACCGAATTCGGCCGCACCGCGGCGATCAACGGCACCGGCGGCACCGACCACGGCACCGCCTCGGCGGCGATGCTGCTCGGCGGCGCGGTCAAGGGCGGCCGGGTGATCGCCGACTGGCCGGGCCTGGCGCCCGCCGCGCTCTACGAGAATCGCGACCTCAGGCCGACGATGGATCTCGACGCGCTGATCGCCAACGCCTTGGCCCAGCATTACGGGCTCGACCTCGCGCGCACCGCCGCGACGCTCTTCCCCGAAGGCCAGCGCCCGCGCCCGATCGACGGGCTCATCCGCGCGTAATTGCCCAGATCGGGACAGATAATCCCAATTTAACCCGCGGCGGCTAGAAGTTGCGCCCGCATTGAGGCAGATTGTTCGGGCGGCGGCCATGTGCCGCGCCGAGGAGATTTGAGATGACCGACGTTCGCGCCGAGGATCTGGAGGAGGGCGATCGCCTTCCCTGGCTGGAAGCGGTCGACGAGGATGACGGCCATGACGGCCCCTCTGCGCTGAAGCTGATCGTGGCGGTGCTGATCGGCCTCGCCGCGATCGGCGGCATCGTCGGTGGCCTGTTCTGGCTCGGCAACCGCCATGCTCCCGGCGGCAGCCCGACCGCGGAGGTCGAGACGATCAAGGCGCCGGACGGCGCCTATAAGGTGAAGCCGGACCATCCCGGCGGCATGAACGTGCAGGGCCAGGGCGACACCTCCTTCGCCGCCAGCGCCGGCGCCGAGCCCAAGGGCAAGATCGACACCAATGCGGTGCCCGAGGCGCCGGTCAGCCGCAACGCCGGCCCGGCCGCCAAGCCGACACCTGCGCAGCCCACCCAGGCCGCGGCCGCGAAGCCGCAGGCCCAGGCTCCGAAACCGGCCGCGCCCACCAAGCCGGTCCAGATTGCGGCCAAGCCCGCTCCCGCGCCCGCCAAGCCCCCTCCCGCCGCGGCACAGGGCGGCGGCAGCATCCAGCTCGGCGCCTTCTCCAGCCAGGCCGGCGCCGAGAAGGCCTGGAAGGCGCTGTCGGGCCGCTTCTCCTATGTCGCACCGCTCACCCACAATGTCGTTCCCGTCTCGAGCGGCGGCCGTACCCTTTACCGGTTGCGCGCGGGCGGGGCCGGTGCTGCCGACATCTGCGGGCGCTTGCGGGTCGCCGGGGAATCGTGCGTCACGCTTGACTAATCGCGTCGCGACTTCAGTACCGTTTCTTCGGTGTTGAGAGTGCGGAGGCGTTGATGCAGGCGGCGATCTACGGCTTGGCCGGCGGGCGGCTGAGCGCCGACGAGCGCGCCTTCTTCCGCGATGCCGATCCCGCCGGCTACATCCTCTTCCAGCGCAATTGCGTGGACCGCGCCCAGCTTCGCGCGCTCACCGACGATCTGCGAGCCTTGTCCGGCCGCGGCGATTTGCCGATCCTGATCGACCAGGAAGGCGGCCGCGTCGCCCGACTCCGGCCGCCCGAATGGCCGCCCTTTCCGCCGGCCGAGCGCTTCGCCGATCTCTACGCCAGGGCGCCGATGAGCGCGATCGAGGCCGCCCGCGCCAACGCGCAGGCGATCGCGCTCCTGCTGCGCGAGGCGGGCGTCAGCGTCGATTGCCTCCCCTTGCTCGACGTCCGCCAGCCCGGCGCCAGCGACATCATCGGCGACCGCGCCTTGGGCTCCGAGCCGATGCAGGTCGCCGCGCTCGGCCGCGCCACGCTCGACGGCCTCGCCGCGGCCGGTGTCGTCGGCGTGGTCAAGCACATGCCCGGCCACGGCCGCGCCCGCGTCGACAGCCATAAGGAACTGCCCGTGGTCACCGCCGACGACGCGGTGCTTGAGACGGACCTCGAGCCGTTCCGGACTTTGCGGAGCGCGCCGATGGGGATGGTCGCCCATATCGTCTACACCGCCTGGGACCCCGACCGGCCGTCCAGCCTGTCGCCAATCGTGATCGGCGACGTGATCCGCGGCCGGATCGGCTTCGACGGCTTCCTGATGACCGACGACCTGGGCATGGACGCGCTGGCCGGCGGCTTCGGCGAGCGGGCGCGGCACGCGGTCGAGGCCGGCTGCGACGCCGTCCTCCATTGCTCGGGCGCGATGGCGGAGATGGTGGCCGTCGCTTCCGGCGTCGGCGCGCTCGGCCGGCAAGGGCGCGAGCGGCTGGCGCGGGCGATGGCGAGCGTCCCGGCTGCCGCGCCCGGCGGCTCCTATGAAGCGCTGGCGGAGAAGAGGGACTGGTTGCTGGCCCTCGCCTGACCGAGCGCCGTGCGTCACGCATGGACCTGAGCCCCATGCGCCTCTAGAGGCTCGGGCGCGAACGAAGAGGCAGCATCTTGGCAAACGTTACCGTCATCGGCGGCCAATGGGGCGACGAAGGAAAAGGGAAGATCGTCGACTGGCTGGCGAGCCGGGCCGAGGTCGTCGCGCGCTTCCAGGGCGGCCACAATGCCGGCCACACGCTCGTCGTCGGCAACGAGACCTACAAATTGTCGCTGCTTCCGTCCGGCATCGTCCGCGGCACGCTCTCGGTCATCGGCAACGGCGTCGTCCTCGATCCCTGGGCGTTCCGCGCCGAGGTCGAGCGGCTGCGGGCACAGGGCGTGGCCGTCACCCCGGAGAATTTGCAGGTCGCCGAGACCTGTCCGCTCATCCTTCCCTTCCACCGCGACCTCGACGCCTTGCGCGAGGATGCCTCTGGCAGCGGCAAGATCGGCACCACGCGCCGCGGCATCGGCCCCGCTTATGAGGACAAGGTCGGACGCCGCGCCATCCGCGTCTGCGACCTTGCCCATCTCGGCGAGCTCGGCGCCCAGCTCGACCGCCTCTGCGCCCATCATGACGCGCTGCGCGCCGGCTTCGGCGAGCCCAGGATCGACCGGGCGCGGCTCGAGCGCGACCTCGGCGAGATTGCCGGCTTCGTGCTGCCCTTCGCGCGGCCGGTCTGGATCACGCTGAACGAGGCCCGCGCGCGCGGCGATCGCATCCTGTTCGAAGGTGCGCAGGGGGTGCTGCTCGACGTCGACCACGGCACCTATCCGTTCGTCACCTCGTCGAACACGATCGCCGGAACGGCGGCGGGCGGCACCGGTCTCGGCCCCAATGCCGCCGGTTTCGTCCTCGGCATCGTCAAGGCCTATACGACGCGGGTGGGGGCGGGGCCCTTCCCGACCGAGCTCGACGACGCGATCGGCGAGCGATTGGGCGAGCGCGGCCGTGAGTTCGGCACGGTCACGGGGCGCAAGCGCCGCTGCGGCTGGTTCGACGCGGTGCTGGTCCGCCAGTCCTGCGCCGTCGCCGGCGTCACCGGCATTGCCTTGACCAAGCTCGACGTGCTCGACGGCCTCGAGGAGATCCGGATCTGCACCGCCTATCGGCTCGGCGGCGAGACGCTCGGCCACCTACCCGCCCACGCTGCCGACCAGGCGGCGGTCGAGCCGATCTACGAAGTGATGGACGGCTGGCCGGAATCGACCCACGGCGCCCGTAGCTGGGCGCAGCTTCCCGCCCAGGCGATCAAATATATCCGCCGCATCGAGGAGCTGATCCGCTGCCCCGTCGCCTTGGTCTCCACCAGCCCGGAGCGCGAGGACACGATCCTGGTCCGGGATCCTTTCGCGGATTGAGGATGGGTTGTTCCCCGGCGAAAGCCGGGGCCCAATAGAGAAGCTGGACCCCGGCCTTCGCCGGGGAAAGTTCTCGATCTAAGCTGTCGGCACCTGACGGAAATCCTCGGGCGGCCGGCCTTCCGCCATCTCCACGTCCACCCGCTCGACCGCTGCCGCCGGCGGGCCCACTCTGCATTTGGCGATGAAGGCGTCGACCGCTTCGGGGCTGCCGAAGGCGACGGCTTCGACGCTGCCGTCGCTGCAATTGCGCACCCAGCCGGTGACGCCGAGCGCCCGCGCCTCGCCGATCGCCCAGTTGCGGAAGAAGACGCCCTGGACGCGGCCGTGGATGCGAAGGCGGCGGCCGGTCAGCCGCCCAGATTCGTCCGCCAGATTCACCCGCACTGCGCGCGGTGGAGCAATTTATGGTCGGCCAGCACCAGCGCCATCATCGCCTCGACCACCGGCGCGCCGCGGATGCCGACGCAAGGATCGTGGCGGCCCGTCGTCACCGCCTCCGCCGCCTCGCCCGCGGCATCCACGGTCTCCACCGGCGTCAGGATCGACGAGGTCGGCTTGAACGCCACCCGAACCACCAAAGGCTGGCCGGTCGAGATGCCGCCGGCGACGCCGCCGGCATGGTTGGCGAGGAAGGCCGGCCCTCCGTCCTCGCCTGGGCGCATCCGGTCGGCATTCTCCTCGCCGCTGAGGCGCGCGGCGGCGAAGCCGTCGCCGATCTCGACGCCCTTGACCGCATTGATCGACATGCACGCGGCGGCCAGCTCCGCATCGAGCCTGGCGTAGACCGGCGCGCCCCAGCCGGCCGGAACGCCCGTCGCGACGCATTCGATCACCGCGCCGAGCGAGCTGCCCGCCTTGCGGGCGCCGTCGACCAGCCCCTCCCAGCGCGCCGCCGCCGCCGCGTCAGGGCAGAAGAAGGGATTGGCGTCGATCGCGGCGTCGTCGAAGCGTGCGCGGTCGATGGCGTCGCCGCCGATCTCGGTCACAAAAGCGCGGATCGAGACTTCCGGGACCACCAGCCGCGCCACCGCCCCCGCCGCCACCCGCGACGCCGTCTCGCGCGCCGAGCTGCGGCCGCCGCCGCGCCAGTCGCGGATGCCGTATTTGGCATCATAGGAATAGTCCGCATGACCCGGCCGGTAGGGCGGCGGCGCCTCGCCATAATCCTTCGACCGCGCGTCGACATTGTCGATCATCAGGCTGATCGGCGTGCCCGTCGTTCGTCCCTCGAAAATGCCGGAGAGGATCCGCACCCGGTCGGGCTCCCGGCGCTGGGTGGTGAAGCGCGACTGTCCGGGCCGGCGCCGGTCGAGCCAGGGCTGGATGTCCTCTTCGGACAAAGCGAGCCCGGGCGGACAGCCGTCGACGACCGCACCGATCGCCGGCCCGTGGCTCTCACCCCAGGTGGTGAAACGGAAGACGCGGCCGAAGCTGTTGACGCTCATAAAACCCTCACCCTCCCCAACCTTCGGCTCGGGCCCCTCCCTCTCCCCAAGGGAGAGAGGCTTCGTCACACAACCGAGATATCCGGCGCGTCCTCGGCCTTCATGCCGATGACGTTGTAGCCGGCATCGACGTGGTGGACCTCGCCGGTCACGCCCGACGCCAGATCGGAGAGCAGATAGAGGCCGGCGCCGCCGACATCCTCGATGGTGACGTTGCGGCGGAGCGGGCTGTTATATTCGTTCCAGCGCATGATGTAGCGGAAGTCGCCGATGCCGCTGGCCGCCAGCGTCTTGATCGGGCCGGCCGAGATGGCGTTGACGCGGATCTTCTCCGGTCCGAGGTCCATCGCCAGATATTTGACGCTCGTCTCCAGCGCCGCCTTGGCGACGCCCATCACATTGTAATGCGGGATCACCTTCTCCGCGCCGTAATAGGAGAGGGTGAGGAGGCTGCCGCCATTCGGCATCATCGCCCGCGCCCGCCGCGCCACCGCGGTGAAGCTGTAGGCGGAGATGTTCATCGTCATCAGGAAGTTATCGAGGCTGGTGTCGACATATTTGCCGCGCAGCTCGTTCTTGTCCGAAAAGCCGATGGCGTGGACGACGAAGTCGATCGTCTCCCACCTTTTCCGCAGCGCGTCGAAGGCCCGGTCGAGCGCGTCCATGTCCGAGACGTCGCAGTCGAACAGGAAATCGGAGCCGACCTGCTCGGCGAGCGGGCCCACCCGCTTCTGCAATGCCTCGCCCTGATAGGAGAAAGCCAGCTCGGCGCCCTGCTCGCCGAGTTTCTTCGAGATGCCCCAGGCCAGCGACTTTTCGTTGGCGAGGCCCATGATCAGCCCCCTCTTGCCCGCCATCAAGCCCGTCATGTCGTCTCCTCTTCGGCCCTGGCCTCCGCGATCTCCTGCGGCGTGGGCTCGGGCGTTTCGGCCAACGCCGCGTTGAGCTCCGCGCCGATTACCACGCCGAGCCCGATCACGAAGAAGAAAATGAGCGCGATGATGACGCTGGCGAGGCTGCCATAGGTGAGGTCGTAGCTGCCGATGTGGCTGAGCAGGACCGGCAGCAAGGCGGTCGTCGCCAACCACCATAATGCCACGAACGCGGCGCCCGGCCATTTCAGGCACTTGGTCCGGCGGTATTTGCGCGGCGTCAGCGACACGAAGATGAAATAGACCGATCCGAACAGGACGAGGCCCGGGACGACGTGCAGCACGGTGAGGAGGCTGAGGATGTCGTTGGCGCCCGGCAGCACCTTGCGGATGAACTGCTCGACGCCCGAGAGAAGGATGGAGAGGCTGAACGCGACCAGCATCAGCACCACCGCGACCACGATCAGCCCGATCGAGCCCAGGCGATATTCCCAGAAGGAGGCGCTGCCGCGCACGCCATAGGCGCGCCTGAGGATGTCGCGGATCGTCTCGATGAAGCTGCCGGTCGTCCACAGGCCGACCAGAGCCCCCAGCCAGAGCAGGCCGCCCGACCGGGCGTGAAGCACGTCGCTGATCGGCTTCCTCAGCACTTCGGCGACGTTGCGCGGCATCGTCTGAAGCAAAGCGGAGACCGCCTGCATGCCCCCTTCGGTCTGGCCGAGAAGATGCGCCACGGCGGCGGCGACGATGACGAACGGAAACACCGTCATCAGCGTCAGATAGGCAAGGTTGCCGGCGTGGATGAAGCCGTCGCTATAGACACCGACCGCCACCCGCTTCAGGACCTTGAACGGCCGGCTCCCCGACCGCATCCTGTCGAACGCCCGTCCGAACCGCGCCCTGCCTTTGGCGAGGCGCTCGCGCCTGGCTTCCGGCGATTCGGGCGAGATCGGCTGCACGTAGGGCTAGACGCCCAGGCCGGCGCGCGGGTTGCCTTTGCCGCGCCCGCTCCACCCCTCGACGAAGCGGGCGAGCTCGGCGTCGCTTTCCGGCAGATCGACCATCAAGGTCACCAATTGATCGCCGCGCGCGCCGCTTTTGGCGGTGAAGCCCCTGCCCTTGAGACGCAGGGTCTTGCCCGAGGTCGACCCCTTGGGCACCGAAAGCATGACCGGTCCGTCGACCGTCGGCACCTTGACCTTGGCGCCGAGCACCGCCTCGTCGAGGCTGACCGGCAATTCGAGCCGGATATTGTCGCCGTCGCGGGTGAAGAAACGATGCGGCTTGATCGAGATGGTGACGATTGCGTCGCCATTGCCGCCGGGGCCCGGCAGGCCCTGGCCGGCGAGGCGGATCTTCGCGCCTTCCTCGACCCCTTTGGGCAGCTTGATCGACACCGTCTTCCCGCCCTGCAAGGTCACCCTCTGCTCGCGCAGCGCCGCCGCATCCTCGAACGAGACCGGAAGGCGATAGGCGATGTCGGCGCCCTTTTCCGGCGGCGCGCGGCGCCCGCCGAAGCCGCCGAACCCCCCGAAGCCGCCGCCCCGGCGCTGCTGCTGCTGGCCGAACAGGCCTTCGAACAGATCGGAAAGATCGACCTCCTCGCCGGCCCCGAACGGCGCTCCGCCCGGCCCGGCGCCGCGGAAGCCGCCGGCGGGGCCGCCGCCCCCGCTTGGGCCGGCGCCGTAGCCGAAGGGCGCTTTGGGATTGCCGTCCTCGCCGATTTCGCCGCGATCGTAGCGGGCGCGTTTGTCCTTGTCGGTGAGGATGTCATAGGCCTGCGCCACCTTGGAGAAGCGCTCGGTCGCGGCGGGATTGTCCTTGTTGCGGTCCGGGTGCAGCTCCTTGGCGAGCTTGCGATAGGCCTTCTTGATCTCGGCCTCGGTCGCGCCGCGCTTGACGCCCAGTTGCTCGTAAAGATCCGCCATCCGCCCCTGCTTCTCCAAGACACGGCAAAAGTCCACTGTTGCGATGCCGCGACCCTGTCGCAGATGGGTCGCGAGAGCGCCGCCTGCAAGCGCTTGTGCGGCGGGCGCGGCGGGGGCAAAGGGCCGGCCATGGCCGAGGATCCCAACGCCTTGTTCGAAAACTGGCTGGCCGAGGCCCGGCTTGCCGAGCCGAACGATCCCATCGCCATGGCCGTCGCCACCGCCGATGCGGACGGGCGCCCGTCGGTGCGCATGATCCTGCTCAAGGGCCACGACGCGCGCGGCTTCGTTTTCTATACCCATGCCGACAGCCGCAAGGGCGGGGAGCTGGCGGACAATCCGCAGGCCGCCTTGCTCTTCCACTGGAAGTCGCTCCGCCGCCAGGTCCGGGTCGAAGGCACGGCCGAGCCGGTGACGGAGGCCGAGGCGGATGCCTATTTCGCCAGCCGCGCCCGCGAGTCCCAGCTCGGCGCCTGGGCTTCGGACCAGTCGCGGCCGCTCGACCGGCGCGAGACGTTCGAAGCGCGCTACCGCGAGATGCTCGCCCGTTTCGAGGGAGGAGACGTGCCCCGCCCGCCGCGCTGGTGCGGCTGGCGGGTGGTCCCCGAGCGGATCGAATTCTGGTCCGACCGCGCCTTCCGCCTGCACGAGCGCCGCCTGTTCACGCGCAAGGACGACGGCTGGACCGAAGGGCTGCTCTACCCATGAGCGGCGCCCATCCCCCGGTTCACGACAATCACCGCGCGCATGCCGACATGACGAGGCGGGCGGCGCTCGCCAGCGTGTCGACGGCGAGCCTGCTCCTCTTGCTCAAGGGCTATGCGGCCTGGGCGACGGCTTCGGTGGCGATGCTCGGATCGCTGGCGGATACCGGGCTCGACCTGGTCACATCGCTCATCACCCTTTACGGCGTCCGCCTCGCCGCCATGCCGGCGGACCGCGATCATCGCTTCGGCCATGGCAAGGCGGAGGCGCTGGCGGCGCTCTTCCAGGTGGGGATCATCACCTTCTCGGCGATCGGCATCGGCTGGCGCGCGGTCGGCCGCCTCGCCAAGGGCGAGACCACCGCCCATGCCGAATACGGCATCGCCGTCTCGATCGTCGCCATCGTCCTCACGCTGGGGCTCGTTCTCTATCAAAGGCGGGTGATCGCGCGCACCGGCTCGGTCGCCATCCACACCGACCACGTCCATTATCAGAGCGACCTGCTGCTCAACGCCTCGGTCATCCTGGCGCTGGTGCTCGACCAATATTTCGGCATCGCCGGCGCCGACCCGGTGCTGGGCGTCCTGATCGCGCTCTGGCTGCTATGGGGCGCGTGGATCGCGTCGAGCCGCGCGATCGACCAGCTGATGGACAAGGAATGGCCGGAGGAGAAGCGCCGCCGCTTCGTCGAGGTCGCCGCCCGCCATCCCGAGCTGAAGGGAATCCACGACCTTCGGACCCGCACCAGCGGCGCCCATGATTTCGTCCAGTTCCATGTCTGGATGGACCCGAAGATGACGATCGAGGAGGCGCACCGGGTGATGGACGAGGTCGAGCACAAGCTCGAAGCCGAGTTTCCGGGCTGCGAGATCCTGATCCACATCGATCCGGAAGGGCAGGTGGACCAGCCCGGCAACCCGCTCGCCGAAACCGATCTCACCCGGGCCGATGGAGTCCCCGATTGACCGAACTTCGCCTCGTCCAGGTCGATGCTTTCGCCGACCGTCCGTTCACCGGCAATTCGGCCGCCGTCATCCCGCTCGACGCCTGGCTGCCCGACGACATCCTCCAGGCGATCGCCATGGAGAACAATCTCAGCGAGACCGCCTTCACCGTGCCGGCCGATGACGGCGAGGCCGATTACGAGCTGCGCTGGTTCACGCCGACGATCGAGGTCGTTTTGTGCGGCCACGCGACCCTCGCCACCGGCCATGTGCTGATCGGCGATCGCGACCGCATCCGCTTCCGCACCCGCAAGGCCGGCCTGCTCGAAGTGGCCCGCGACGGCGACGCCTATCTCATGTCCCTGCCCGCCTATCGCGCCGAGCCGACGCCGCTGCCGCGCGTCCTCGCCGCTTTGGGCTGCGAAGCGGAGGAGACGCTCTGGCATCCCGGCCTCTACGCGCTCGTCGTGCTGCCCTCGGAGGAGGACGTGCTGGCGCTCCGCCCGGATTTCCGCAAGCTGGCGGAGGAGGGCGACATCCTCACCATCGTCACCGCTCCCGGCCGCGGCAGCGACGTCGTCAGCCGCGTCTTCGCCTGCGGCGCCGGCATCGACGAGGATCCGGTCACCGGCTCCGCCCATTCGGTGCTGACGCCTTATTGGGCCGAGCGGATCGGCCGCGACCATTTCACCGCCTTCCAGGCAAGCCGCCGCGGCGGCCGGATGACCTGCCGCCTCGACGGCGACCGCGCCATCCTCGGCGCAAGCTGCGTCACCGTGATCGAGGGCGTGCTGCGGTTTTAGACTCTGTCCTGCTTCGGCTGATCCAAGTGCCGCTCATCCTGAGGAGCCGGTGAGCTTGTCGAACCGCGTATCGAAGGACGTAAAGCTCTGGAGCGTCCTTCGATACCGGTCTTCGCCAGGCTCAGTCCCTACTCAGGATGAGCGGCTTAATATCAATGGGACGGACTCTTAGGACCCAAGCTCCGCCGCGAGCGCGTCGAGGATCGGCGCCTGGCTGGGGAGGATCTTCGCGCGCGCCTCGTCGAGCCCGTACCAAGCCGCCGCATCGACTTCCGGGAAGTCGCGATAGGCGCCGCTCTTCGGCGGATATTCGAGCCGGAAGCTGTTGCTGACGATGCGCGCGGGATCGAGATCGCCCTCCAGCGCGAAGGCCTCGACCCATTTGCCGCCCTTCTGGCGCAGCCGGCAGAGCGGCCGCGGCGCGCCCTCCGGCCGGACGCCCAACTCCTCCTCGAACTCGCGCAGGGCGCAGGCGAGCGGCGCTTCGCCCGCTTCGACCAGGCCCTTGGGGATCATCCAGGCGCCCGCATCCTTGCCCCGCCAGAACGGGCCGCCGGGATGGACGAGCAGCACTTCCAGCGCGGCGCCGCGGCGGCGATGGAGCAGGATGCCGGCGCTGACGGGCGGCACATCAGGCCCGCGGCTTCAGCGCGTCCCGGATCTCGCGCAGCAGCAGCACCTCCTCGGAAGGTCCCGGTGCTTCCGGCGCCGCCTCGCGCCTGCGCATCGCCCGCGTCGCCGCTTTCACCAGCAGGAAGATGGCGAAGGCGAGGATCAGGAAATTGACCAAAGCGGTCAGGAAGGCGCCGTAGCCGAGCATCGGCACGCCCGCGGCCTTCAGCGCCGCATAGCTCATCGGGCCGTGATAATCGGCGGGCAGCGGACCCAGCAGCAGATAATGGCTCGAAAAATCGACCTTGCCGACGATCGCGGCGATCAGCGGCATGATGAGGTCGCCGGTCAGCGAGGCGACGATCGCCGCGAAGGCGGCGCCGATGATCACCGCCACCGCCAGATCGAGCACATTGCCCTTGGCGATGAACGCCCTGAATTCGCCCATATTCCCGCTCCCTCTGGTGAGGGAGGAGGCTTAGCCGGAAGCGGCGAGCGGCACCATGATCGTGTGGATCGTGCCCGCGTCGGACGAGCGCAGCTCGGTGCGCCCGCGGACGCGCTGGACGAAGGCGTCGACCAGCCTGGTGCCGAGCCCGCGGCGGGCCCGGGCGCTGCCCGGCATGCCGCAGCCGTCGTCGGCGACTTCGATACAGGCTTCCTGCCCCTGCCGCCGCGCGGAGACCCTGATGGAGCCGCCGCGTTCGGGGAAAGCATGCTTGCAGGCGTTGGTGACGAGCTCGTTGACGACGATGCCGATGCAGGCGCCGGTCTCGTGCGGGACCAGGATCGGCTCGAGCGCGGTCTCCAGCACGACAGCCTCGGGCAGCAGCCCGTCGCGCACGCGGTCGCAAATCTCCTGGAGCTGGTCCTGCAGCCGCACCGTGCCGAGGCCCTGGCTGCTCAGGGTCAGGCTGTCATAGACGCCGCTCACCGCCTTCAGCCGCTCGACCGCCTCGCCGAGCGCGGCTTTGGCTTCCGCATTGCCGCTGCGATTCGCCTGCAGCTGGAGCAGGCTCATCACGATCTGGAAATTGTTCTTGGTGCGGTGGTCCATCTCGCGCAGCGCGTGGCTGAGGAAGTTGATCCGCCGCGCCCGCTCGAGCTCGCCGGCGCGCACCTCGCGCTGATAAAGAGAGAGCGCGAGCAGGATCAGAGCTGCGGTCACGCCGGCGAAGACGAGCGAGAGCGAGGCGGCCGTCGGCAGGCCGAAGCTGTGCCGCGGCTCGAGCACGAAATACCAGATGACGCCGCCGCCGAGCAGGATCGCGACGAGGCCGCTGCGCCACCCGGCGACGAGCGTGGCGAGCACCATGGCGAGGAGGGGGAGGGCGAAAGGCGCGGCGTCGCCGACCACCGGCGTCATCGCGAGGCGCAGGCCGACCAAAGCGGCGGCGATGACGATGCCGGTCAGCGCTTCGGTCAGCGACCGCGGCAAATGGCGGCCGAGCCGGCGCGGCAGATCGAGCCTGACGATCCTCCTCAAAACCCATTCCCCCGTGCCGCTTCTCCAAGCCTTTGGCGAATCAGCAATTTTGTCCCGCGGTGCGCGGCATAGCACGGCCTCGGGAGCGCGCCCTTAACTCAGGTTTTGCGGCCGGACCGGGAGATCCGCCGGTGGTGGGAAGGGATATCGAAGCGGCCGGGTCAGGCCGCTTCGTCATACTCCTCGCCGCCCTGGACCGGGCCCGAATCCTGGCCCTTGGCGGAGACGTCGCGGTCGACCAGCTCAATGATCGCCATCGGCGAGGCGTCGGAGGCGCGCAGGCCCGCCTTGACGACGCGGGCATAGCCGCCGGGGCGGCCTTCGTAGCGCGGCGCCAGCACGTCGAACAGCTTGCGCAGCTGGGTCTCGTCGAGCAGCCGGGAATGGGCGAGGCGGCGGTTGGAGAGGCCGCCTTTCTTGGCGAGCGTGATCAGCTTCTCGACATAGGGCCGCAGCTCCTTGGCCTTGGCCGTGGTCGTCGTGATCTGCTCGTGCTTGATCAGGGCCGCCGCCATGTTGCGGAAAAGGGCCGCCCGGTGGCTGGAAGTACGCTGGAGCTTACGCCCGGCGACGCGATGACGCATGGTCTTTCCTTTCGTTCGTCCGGAGACCGCGCAGGACCGTCAGAGACGGGAACCTCAGGTATCTCCGGCCAGGCAGTCGATCGGGAGACCGCCCATATCCCTTGAAACGAAACAGCGGAGCCGCGGCCCCGCTTTTCGTGCCGCTCCTCAAGCCGATCGGGCGGCCGAAGTCAAGCTGCGGCGCCAGTTCAGCCGCGCATCCCGGGCTCGAGGCGATGCTCGCCGCGGACCCAGCGGACGGTGCCGGTGGAGGCGCGCATGACCACGCTTTCGGTGGTGATGCAGCTCTTCCGCCGCTTGACGCCGTCGAGCAGCGAGCCGTCGGTGACGCCGGTCGCGGCGAAGATGACGTCGCCCCGGGCGAGCTCGTGGAGGTCGTAGATCCGGTTCAAATCCTCGACCCCCCATTTCGCCGCCCGCGCCCGTTCCGCATCGTTGCGGAACAGCAGCCGACCCTTGAATTGGCCGCCGACGCAGCGCAGGGCCGCCGCCGCCAGCACGCCCTCCGGCGCGCCGCCCGAGCCCAGATAAAGGTCGATGGTGGTGTCGGGATCGGTGACGGCGATAACTCCGGCGACGTCGCCGTCGGGGATCAGCATGACGCCGCAGCCCAGCGCCCTCAGCTCGGCGATCAAAGCCTCGTGGCGCGGCCGGTCGAGCACGCAGGTGATGATGTCGGACGGGGCGACGCCCTTGGCCGCGGCCACGGCGCGGACATTGTCGCCGGCGCTGCGGTCGAGGTCGATGATGCCCTCCGGATAGCCGGGGCCCACCGCCAGCTTGTCCATGTAGACGTCCGGCGCGTTGAGCAGGCAGCCTTTCTCGGCGATGGCGAGGACGGCGAGCGCGTTCGCTCCCGCCTTGGCGGTGATCGTCGTCCCTTCGAGCGGATCGAGGGCGATGTCGATCTGCGGACCGCTGCCCTGGGCGGCGCCCACTTTCTCGCCGATGAAGAGCATCGGCGCCTCGTCGCGCTCGCCCTCGCCGATAACGACCGTGCCATCGATCTCCAGCGTGTTGAGGGCCGCCCGCATCGCCTCGACCGCCGCGTGATCGGCGGCCTTCTCGTTGCCGCGGCCGATCAGCTTCGAGGCCGCGACCGC
>JAQGLF010000291.1 GCA_028293025.1 Alphaproteobacteria bacterium | reverse complement strand
CCGCAACGAACGGACCGACATGGTGGCTGTGCGGCACGTCGAGGTGGAAGCGGGCGCGCAGGACGAAGCTGCGCAGCGCCGCCCGCACCGAATAAGCGGCGAGCACCGACAGAGCCGCGCCGCTGATGCCGAGCGGGCGGACCAGCACCAAGGCGGCGGCGATGCCGATCGCGATGCTGGCGAGCGTCAGCCACAGGCCGAGCTGCGGCCGCAGATAGACGAAGACGAGGTCGCCGATGCTGAAGGCCGCCTGGATCGCTTCGGCGGTCGCCAAGGCGATCAGCGGCCAATAAGCGGCTTCGAAGCCCTTGCCGAACAGGCCGAGCAGCGGCCGCCCGGCGGCGAACAAGGCGACGATGATCGGCAGCTGGATGACGAGGATCAGCCGGGTCGCAGAGGCGAGCGCCTCGCCCGATCCTCTCGAACCGCGCGTGGAAAGGGTGCGGGCGACGAGGGGAATAAGCAGGCCGTCGAAACTCTGCCGCACCTGCCGGATCGGCACCGCAATCTGGCGCGCCATTCCGTAGACCCCGGCGGCGCCTTCGCCGAGCAGCAGGCCGACGATCCACAGATCGACCCTTGTGTAGAGCGTGTTCAGAAGGTCGGTGGCGGTGTTCGCGCCGGCGAGCCGCAGGGCCGCCGCCAGCACCATGCGCTGCGGACGATAAGACGCGATGTGGAACGCGCCGAAGATCCGGCGCGCACCCGCCACCGCGTAGACGAGGGCGACGAGGGTCCCGCACCAATAGCCGGCGAGCAGCCCGATTTCGCGAAAGCCGAGCGCCCAGGCCGCCGCCGCGCCGGCCAGCTGGGCATAAGGCTCGACCAGGCTGCGCGCGACCACTTCGAAACGGATGGCGTGGCGCCAGCGGGTCGCGGCGAGGAAGAGGTCGAGCAGCGACTGCCCCGCCACCATCGGCGCCAGCGCGAACAGGGCGATGGCCGCACCGCCGGCCAGCGAATGGGCGAAGAGCGCCGAGGCGGCCATCATTCCGCCGGCGATGACCAGGCTTGCCAAGGTCACCAGCACAGCGGCGTCGAGGAGGATGTGGGAGGGCGACCGCCCCTCGCCGGACCGGTCGAGCAGCTGGAAGATCACCTTCTTCATGCCGAGGCTGCCGACGCTGACCGCCAGCTCGACGGCGGCGACGGCGAGCACATAGGCGCCGAAGGCGGCCGCGCCGAACAGCCGGCCGGCGACGAACAGGAAGAGCAGCCGCGCGGCGAGCCGGCCGGCAAAGCCGGCGGCGGTCGCCTGGGCGCCGCGCATGATCAGCCGGCCCGCGTCTTTCCTGTCATTCATCTCGTGCACCGCGGCGGCATTCCGGCGTTCCTATCCGCCGCTCGCGGCCGCGGTGCAACATTTCCCTTGTCAGGCCGCGGCGGAGCGGCGACGGAGCCCCCCCATGCCGCCCCCCGGCCTCGATCAGGACCAGCGTCCGGTGGCGGCGATCTTCCGCGCGCCGCTGTTCAACGCCTCGGAGACCTTCGTGCAGACGCACGCTTTGTCCCTGCGGCGCTACCGGCCGCTCGTCGTCGGCCTCGAGCGCAAGGGCCATGTGCTGCCTCCGCTCGAAGGGCGGCTGATCGTCGCGACGGCCGAAGAGCGGCTCCGCCTCAGGCTGTTCGGGCGGGCGGAGGCGCTCGCCGGCCGCCTCCGGCCGTTCCTGCCGCGCCTGGTTCACGCCCATTTCGGCACCGACGGCCTGCTCGCGCTGCCGCTTGCCCGGGCTTTGGGCGTGCCGCTCGTCACCACCCTGCACGGCTTCGAGGTCAGCCGGTCCCCGGCCGCGATGCTGTTCTCCGGCCGCCTCTCCTGGACGCGTTACGCTTTGCTGAAGCGCCGGCTGCAGCAAGGCGGCGACCTCTTCATCGCCGTCTCCGAAGCGATCCGCGCGAAGGCGCTCGCCCAAGGCTTCCCGCCCGACCGGACGGAGGTTCATTATAACGGCATCGACCTTGCCCGTTTCGCCGCCCGGCCGGGGGCGCGGGAGCCCGGGCTCGTCCTCCATGTCGGCCGGCTGGTCGAGAAGAAGGGGACGCGGCTGCTGCTCGATGCCATCGCCAGTGTGCCGGAGGCCCGGCTCGTCGTCGCCGGCGACGGCCCGTTGCGCGCCGCGCTGGAGCGCCGCGCCGCCGGTCTCGGCCTCGGCGCCCGCATCCGCTTCCTCGGCGCGCAGACGCCGGCGGAAGTGGCGCGCTGGATGGCGCGGGCCTGGCTGCTCGCGGCGCCGAGCGTCACCGCCGCCGACGGCGACAGCGAGGGCCTGCCGACCGTCATCATCGAAGCCGCCGCCGCGGCGCTGCCGGCGATCGTCTCCGACCATAGCGGCCTGCCGGAGGCGGTGCGCGACGGAAGCAGCGGCTTCGTGGTGCCGGAAGGCGATGCCGGGGCGCTGGCCGCGCGCCTGTCGGACCTGCTCGCATCGCCGGAGCTTCAGGCCCGCATGGGCGAAGCGGCGCGGGCGATCGCCGCCGAACGGTTCGACGCGGCGCGCCAGGCGGCGGTGCTGGAGGCGCGCTACGACGCGCTGGTGGCGGCGGGGCCACGATGCGGCTGATCTATCCCTTGCTCTGGTCGCGTTTGGGCCGTCAGGCGGATCGCGAGCAGGCAGTGAGCACCGCCGCCGCTTTGGCTCGGCGCGGCGTCGAAACGACCCTGCTGATGCCGCAGGGCCCAGACGATCCGCCGCTCTCCGCTTCGGACCTTCGTGCTTATTATGGCGTCGAGGGGGATCTGGCGCTGATCCAGCGGCCGACGCGATGGGCCGGCGAGATGATCGTGCCGTCGACCTTCTGGTTCAGCCAGGTGCTGCGCGACCGCGCGTTGCGGGAGAGCGATCTTCTTTATTCGAGAATTCCGGTCAGCCTCGGCATTGGCGGTTTCTCGCCGATCCCGTTCGCTTTCGACCATTACCGGCCCTGGCCCGACCGTATCCCTTGGCTTCGTCCCGTCTTCCGCCGGACGGCGCGGCAGGCCCATTGCCTCGGCTTCGTCCTCCATTCCGAATTCGCCGCGGCGAGCTTCCGCAGGATCGGGGTCGCGCCGGAAAAGCTGCTCGTCGCCCATAACGGCTTCGATCCGGGCCGGATGCGGCCGCCGCTCGGGCGGGACGCGGCGCGGGCCGCGCTCGATCTGCCGCGGGACCGGACGATCGCGGTTTATGCCGGCCGGCTCAGCGCAAGGAAGGGGATCGACCAATTGCTGGCGGCGGCGCGGCTTCGGCCCGACATCCTCTTCCTCCTCGTCGGATCGGAGGGGGAGGGGCCGGTCGAGACGGCCGCGCGTGGCCGGGAGAATGTCCGCATCCTTCCCTGGCAGACGCCTGAAACGCTGCCGCCCTTCCTCCATGCCGCCGACATCCTCGTCATCCCGCCGTCGCGCGCGCCGCTCGACCGGTTCGGCGATTGCGTGCTGCCGATGAAGACCTTCGCCTATCTCGCCGCCGGCCGGGCGATCCTCGCGCCGCGCAGCCCCGACACCGCCGAGCTGCTCCGCGACGGCGACACCGCCTGCCTGGTGCCGCCCGACGATCCGGAGGCGGCGGCCGACGCGCTCGGCCGCCTTGCCGCCGATTCCGCCCTTCGGGCCAGGCTCGGGACCAATGCGGCGCGGCTGGCGGACGGCCTCAGCTGGGATGCGCGGGCGGAGAGGATCATCGCCTTTCTCGAGGAAAGGTTGGCGCGGATCAAAGGCTGAGCCGGGCCACCACCTTGAGGTCGGACCGGCGCTGCAGCCGCTTCGACCAGAGGAGCAGCAGGTTGAGCGGGACGATCTCGAACAGGAAGAACCACAAAGGCGCGCCGGCGAGCATGCTGATGCCGAGCGCGACGGTGCGGATATTGGGGCCGAGGAAGGTCTGGATCCTGAGCGGCGTCCGTGCGGCGCGGCGGCAGACGCGCCGCACCCGTTCCTGTTCCCAGGGATGCCCTTCCGAATGGGCGATCAGCGCGTCGATCTCGCGGTTGAGCGGGTTGGAAGCGGCGGCGAGGGCGACATAGAGCCGGGCGAAGGGCTCGAAAACCGCGGTGAACAGGCTGCGCCGCCGCAGCCCTTCATCCTCCGCGCCATAAGCGTTCTTCAGCCAGGGCACGCCGTAAACCCGCCACAAATAGATGCGACGCTGGCTTTCGGAATGGTTCGATTGCAGGATTCGGGACAGGCCGGAGAAGGTCGCCAGCGCCCAGGCCCAGCCGCCGACCCAATCGTCGAGCAGCGTCGCGAGGGCGACGTAAAGGATGATATGGCCGGTATAGTCGCACACGCCGTCGACCAGCTCCCCGACCGGCGACGATTTGCCCGTGCGCCGGGCCAGCGCGCCGTCGGCGCCGTCGAAGACGTGCCAAAGGGCGTGGACGGGAAAGGCCAGCAGCACCGACACCGGCCATGGCAGGCCGATGTAGAGGAAGGCGGCCGCGACGATCAGCGCCCAGCCGGCGAAGGACACCATGTTCGGCGTGACCCAGGTTGGCGCCAAAGCGAGGGCGAGCTTCTCCCCGAGCGGATGATAGACATGGCCGTTCAGCCAGTCTTCCATCTCCTTGGGGTGGCGCTCGCGACGCTCGATCGGGCGCGGCCGGGCGCGCTCGCGGGTTCGGGCTGTCGCTTCGCAGGCAGGCAAAAGAATATTCCTCTCGTCTTTGCGCGTTCTCTCGTTCTAATGCGGCCCGAATGCAAAGCCAAAAGTCGCCGTTTCCTTCAGGATCATCAATGACCGCGTTGTTTGTACTACGGTTCGATCGGGCCGAGCAGGCCGAGCGGCGCATCGCCGGCGCCGCCGCCGCAGCCCATCTCACCGCCCAATCCTGCCGGGCCGGCGCCCGCGATATCCGGGTCGTCGTGAGCAATTGTCCGGGGCTTTCGGAGGAAGCGTGGGACGACGTCCGCCGCGCCTGCCCCTCCGCCCGCTTCGACGGCTATGACGGCGCGCCCGCCCTCTGCCTGTCCGGCCGCACGATCATCGCCGCGGACGCGCTGGTCCGCTTCCTCGATTCCGACGCGCAGACCCTCGCCTGGCGGGGCGAGGCGGTCGCGGTGAAGACCGGATCGAACGGTGCCGGCACGGAAATGCTCGAGGACGGGGAGGCGGTCTCCTGCGACGATTCGGACGCCGCCGAGCGCTGGGTGCTGAAGGCCACCGTCAAGCCCGGCGACGGCATCGTCTCGCGCCGGCTCAACCGGCCGGTCTCGCAGGCGATCTCGCGCCGGCTGCTGCATCTCGACGGGATTCGTCCCTGGCACATGACCGTGGTCACCGCCGCCATCGCCGTGGCGATGGTCGCCGCCTTGTTCGGCAAGGGCTATGGCGCCCTCATCCTCGCCGGCCTGCTCTTCCATCTCGCCTCGGTGGTGGACGGAGTCGATGGCGAGATCGCCCGCGCCACCTATCGCAGCAGCGTCCGCGGCGCGACCCTCGACACCGGCGTCGACATGGCGACCAACCTCTCTTTCTATCTCGGCTTCACCGTCGCCATGGGGCATCTTTACGGACCGCGGCTGGCGGCGCTCGGCGGCGGCACCCTGATGCTTGCTCTGGTCGGCCTCGGCCTGATGGCCTGGCTGGCGCGGCGGATCGGCGAGCCCGGCTTCGACTTCCTCAAGCGCTTCTACACCTCGCGATGCCCGGTCGGCCTGCCGCGGGTGATCATCGATTCCTTCATCATGATCATGAGCCGGGACTTCTTCGCCTTCGCCTGGGCGGCGCTGATTATCGTCCATTTGCCCCTGGTGATCGCCTACGGGCTCGCTTTCTTCTCTCTGCTCTGGGTG
Source organism: Alphaproteobacteria bacterium (assembly GCA_028293025.1). Lineage (GTDB taxonomy): Bacteria > Pseudomonadota > Alphaproteobacteria > Sphingomonadales > Sphingomonadaceae > Allosphingosinicella. The sequence continues at coordinate 13,205 of JAQGLF010000291.1, read as the reverse complement.
ATTCTGATCCTCATCGCCGCGCCGGCCTTGCTGCGCGAACGGACCCGGCTGCAGCCCGCCTGGCTGGCGCTGGGCCGCGGCCCGTCCTGAGCCGCGCCCGATGCAGTGCCTGATCCTCGCCGCCGGTCAGGGCACGCGGCTGCGCAGCCTCGCTGCCTCCAAGCCGCTCGCCGAGATCGACAACATGCCGCTGATCGCCCATGTCGTGCGGGCGGCGAAGGCGGGCGGCGCCACCTCCTTCCTGGTGGTGACCGGTTATGAGGCCGGGGCGATCGAGGCCATGCTGCCCGCTTTGTCGGACGAGGCGGGCGTTCCGATCGAAGCGGTCCGCAACTCCGACTGGATGCGGCCCAACGGCGTTTCCGTCCTCGCCGCGGCGCCGAAGCTGAAGGACGAGTTCCTGCTGCTGATGTCGGACCATCTGTTCGATCCCGGCATCGTCGCCACCCTGATCGGCGGCCGCCGTAGCGACGCCGCCCTCACCCTCGCCGCCGATTACGACCCCGCCAATCCTTTGCTCGACCTGGACGATGCGACCAAATTGCTGGTCGACGGGGAGGGGCGGATAAGCCGCATCGGCAAGACGCTCACCGATTACAATGCGATCGATACCGGCATCTTCCACGCGACGCCGGCCTTGCTCGACGCGCTCCGCCGCAGCTTGGACGAGGGCGGCTCGGGTTCGCTCTCGGAAGGCGTCCAGCGCCTGGCCGAAGACGGCCGCGCCTTCGTCCACGACATCGGCCGCGGCTGGTGGATCGACGTCGACGACGAAGCCGCCTTCCGCCGCGCCGAGGAGAGCCTGCCGCCGGAATTGCTGCGGGTTTAGGCCCGACCGGCATTCAGCCCGGACCTCCTCCTCCCCCTTGAGGGGGAAGGGGCAGGGTGGGGGTGTCGGGCGTTTGAAGTATTCTCGGACGCCGAACTCCCTCACCCCGACCCTCTCCCCGCCGGGGAGAGGGGGTTCCCACAGCCTAATCCTCGAACGCTTCCACCAAGGTCCGGCGCCCCACCAGGAAGGCGTCCGCCGCCAGCCGGAGCGGCGAGAGGTCGACATGGCTGGTCCGCGCGTCGATCAGGCTCGCGAACTCCTCGTAGAGGGAGGGATATTCGCCGGGCCCCGGCGCCGCTTCCTCCTGGCCGTTGCGGACCAGCCGGGCGCCGCCGTCGGCCAGCAGGATGTCGTCGCCCTGTTCGGTGCGCAGCGCGATCGTCCAGGTCTCGCCGCCGGTCTCGCGCCAGTCGAAGACCGCTTCCAGCTTCCCCTCCGAGGCGGGGCTCTCGAAGCGGAGATTGGCGGCGATCGGCGCCTGCTTGTTCGCGGGGAAGAAAAGCTCCGCCTCCCGCACGAACAGCGCGCCGGGGAAGATGCGGGTGGCGATCGACAAGGCGTTGATGCCGGGATCGAACACGCCGAAGCCGCCCGGCTCCCAGACCCAGGCCTGGCCCGGATGCCATTTGCGCACATTCTCGCGCCATTCGATCCGCATCGCGGCGACGCGCTGGCCCTTGAGCAAAGCCGCCGCCGCCGGCACCGGCGGGTTATGCTGGGCGTGCCAGGTGGTGAACAGGGTGACCGGCTTCTCACCCGCCAGCCGCGCCAGCTCCTCGACCTCGCTGAGCGATACGCCGGGCGGCTTTTCGAGCAAGGCATGGAGGCCGGCGGCGATACAGTCGCGGGCGATGCCGTAGCGGACCGAGGGCGGCGTGCAGATCGCCACCGCGTCGAGATCCTTCACGGCGGCGAGCATGTCGGTGTGGCTGGAAAAGTTGGGAATATCCGGCACGCCGCTGGTGCTGCGGCTGACCGTCGCCGCCAGCGCGAAGCGCGGATTGGCGGCGATCGAGGGCACATGCTGGTCCTGGGCGATCTTGCCGTAGCCGACGATCGCGATGCGCAGCTTCCCGGTCATCCTCTCACTCCCTCGACATAGGCTCGGGCGCGCTCGGCCGTCTCCCCGGCCGACCGGCCGGGCGCGTAGAGGCCGGAGCCGAGGCCGAAGCCGGCGGCGCCGGCCTCGAGCCACGGCTTCATCCCGTCCGGCCTGACGCCGCCGACCACGAGCAACGGAATGTCGCGGGGCAGCACCGCCAGCTGCGCCTTCACCACCGCCGGGCTCGCCGCCTCGGCCGGGAACAGCTTCAGCGCATGCGCGCCCGCCCGGATCGCCTCGAACGCTTCGGAGGGCGTGAAGAAGCCGGGCGAGGAAACCAGGCCCGCCGCCGCCGCCGCGGCGATCACCGGCGCGAAGCTGTTGGGCGAGACGATGATGCGCCCGCCTACATCCTTCACCCGGGCGACGTCGGCGGGCTCGAGCACCGTCCCGGCGCCGATCAGGGCCTCGTCGCCGAGGCTCTTCGCCAGGATCTCGATGCTCTTCAGCGGCTCGGGCGAGTTGAGCGGCACTTCGATGATGCGGATGCCGGCCCCTCGGATCGCGTCGCCGATCGCCTCCGCCTCGCCGGGCGTGACGCCGCGGATGATGGCCACCAGCGGGCATGAGGCGAGCCGGCTCTTCAATTCTTCGGATGGGTTCATCGCATCGGCTCCGCCAGGTGACGCGCTCCTGCAAGGAAGGCCGCCTCGCCGTCAATCTCCCGCGCCCGCCGTCCGCAGCTTCGGATCGCGGCGGCGAACAGGCGGGTGAGGTCCGGCCGCCCGATCACCGCCACGTCGCCGGGGCCGTCGAGGCCGGTCTTGAGGTCGTAGCCGATCAGCAATCCGCTCGCATAGGCGGCCGCGTCCTCGCTTTTCGCCTTGCCGAGCAGCACCCGCGCGCGGATCGAGAACAATTCGGCGGTAAGGTCGTCATGCGCGCGGCCGTGGCGCACGCCCGCCTCGAAAGCGGGGCCGGGCTCGATCGGCCCCGCCAGCAGGTCGGCGAGGATGCTGTGCTCCTTGAGCAGGCTGAACAATTCGCCGGTCATCACCGTCCGGAAGGAGGCGATCCGGCCCTTCTCCACGCGGATCCATTTATTGTGGGTGCCGGGGTGGCAGATGCGCTCCTCCTCGCCGACCATCCCGTCGGCAAGGGCGCCGAGGATCTGGATCTCCTCGCCGCGCATCACGTCGGCGGCGTCGCCGGCCGTCCAGGAAATCCCCGGCACGATCGCCGCGCGCCCCGGCTCGACCCAGACCAACCGCTCGGCCAGCTCCTCCAGCCCGGCCGGGGCCGGGGCGTAGGGGGCCTCGCGCCAGCCGCGATTCGATCCGATCATGCCGGCGAGCAGCAGCGGCAGGTCGCCCAGCCGCTCGCGGATCCGCGCGATCGCCGCGGGAAAGCCGCCGGCGGCGACGGAGAGCACGCCCTTATCGTCCTCCATCCGGTCCTCGAGCCGCCCGCTTGGGCCCAGCCGATAGCCGCGCCGGTTGGTGGTGCCCCAGTCGACCGCGATGAAACCTTCAGCCCAGCGCATCATCCCTCTCGCGGACGCTCAACCGACCGGCGTCCGAATGGCTCCGTCAGCGGCAAAGCGTGTCGAGCGTCGCGAGACGGGTGTAGAGCGCCGGCAAGGCGATGCCTTTCGCTTTGGCCCGGGCGGTGAGGCCGACCGGCTCCTGCGGCAGGTTGGGATCGACGTCGGCGGCATAGGCCGGATCGCGTTCGGCCCGCGGCAAGGTGGTGAAGCGGAAGCCTTCCGCGCGATAGAGGGCGATCAGCCGCGGCAGCATGCGCGCGTCGAACGCGCCGATGTGGAGCAGCAGCACATAAGGGATGTCGCGGCCGTACAGCGCCTTCGACAGGGTGCGGAAGCCGCGCGCGCTCTCCCGGGCCGCATCGAGATAGGCCTGTTCGAGAAGAACGACCGAAGCCTGGTCGTCCTTCGCCATGCAGCGCGCATAGGGCTCGTTCCAGGCATAATCGGCAAAGTCCATCGTCACCTGGGCGATCCGGTAGCCGTTCCGCGCCAGGAAGCGCCGCACCTCGGCGCGCTTCGCCGGATCCTGCCCCTCGGCGAGGAACGGGTAGCGGAACCAGTGCCAGTCCGTGCCGCCGGCGCGCCGCCGCAATAGGGGCTCATCGCGGGCGATCTCCGCCTCGTAATCCGCCGCCGCCATATCGTTCAAATTCGGATGCGACCAACTATGGTTGCCGAGCGGGAAGCCCGCCTTGTGCCAGGCGGTGAAGACGGCGTCGCTCCCCGGACTGGCCTCCGCGAAGCCGCCGTTGACGAAGCCGTAGACCCCCGTCAGCCCCGCCGCCTTCAGCGCCGCGATCACCTTCCCGGCGGTGCCGGGGCGGGTCTCGCCGGCGGGCAGCGGGCCATGGACCGGCAGGTCGTCGACGGTGATCGCGATCTCGGGCGGCCGCTCCCGCGCGGTTGCCGCCGCGGGAAGGGCCAGGAGCATGGAGAGGGCGGCGAAGAGCAGGCGGGAGAATCTCGTCATGGGCAGGGCTTTGCATCCCGACAACCCGGGGGCAAGCGCCGGCCGAGCCCGCCTGTGCGTTGGCCGGTGAAACTTTCTTCGCCGCCGCATCATTATCCTGCTTGCCGAGGCTGGCCCCGGCGCCGCGTACCGGTTAGCTCGCTGGACACGGAGCGTCACCGAGGGAGGGTCGTCATAGCCAATTTCATGTTCGCGACCGGGATCGAGAACAGTATCCCGACCATCCACAACGGCCGGACCCGAGTCGACCAGATGGAGGTGTGCGGCCATTACCGGCACTGGCGCGCCGATTTCGACTGCGTCGAGGAGCTCGGCATCCACTATCTGCGCTACGGCCCGGCCCTCTACCGGACCTTCCTCGGCCCCGGCCAATATGATTGGGAATTCACCGACCTCAGCTTCGGCGAGCTCAAGCGCCGCAACATCACCCCGATCGTCGATCTCTGCCATTTCGGCGTGCCGGACTGGATCGGCAATTTCCAGAATCCCGATTTCCCCCAGCTCTTCGCCACTTATGCCGGCGCCTTCGCCGACCGCTTCCCCTGGGTGCAGCTCTACACACCAGTCAACGAGATGTTCATCTGCGCCGTCTTCTCGGCCAAATATGGCTGGTGGAACGAGCAGAAGACCGACGACCGCTCGTTCGTCACCGCGCTCAAGCATATCGTCAAGGCAAACGTGCTCGCCATGATCGAGATCCTGAAGCGGCGGCCGGACGCGATCTTCATCCAGTCGGAAAGCTCGGAATATTTCCATGCCGACAGCCCGGCGGCGATCGGCTCGGCCGAGGTGATGAACGCGATGCGCTTCCTCTCGCTCGACCTCAATTACGGCCGGCGGATCGACAGCGAGATGTACGAATATCTGATGGATCACGGCATGACGAAGGAGGAATATCACTTCTTCCTCAATCACCGGCTGAAGCAGCACTGCATCCTCGGCAACGATTATTACATGACCAACGAGCATCGGGTCTACGCCGACGGCCATACCGAGGCGTCGGGCGAGGTGTTCGGCTATAGCGAGATCACTCGCCAATATTATAATCGATACCGCGTGCCGGTGATGCACACCGAGACCAATTTGAAGGAGGGCCCGACCGGTCAGGAAGCGGTGCAGTGGCTGTGGAAGGAATGGGCGAACGTGCTCAGGCTGCGCAACGTGGGCATCCCCACCGTCGGCTTCACCTGGTATTCGCTGACCGACCAGGTCGATTGGGACACCGCGCTCCGCGAGCAGAACGGCAATGTCATTCCGCTCGGGCTGTTCGACCTCGACCGCAACATCCGCAATGTCGGGCGCGCCTATAAGAAGCTGATCGCCGACTGGCGCGACGTCCTGCCGGCATCGAGCCTCTGCCTCGCGGTGCCGATCGTGCCGCCGTCGCAATGGGACCAGGGCGGCACGCCGGAGCAGCGCGAGGAAGCCGCCCGCCACCTCAGGGGCTTCGTCACCGACGCCTCCGTACCGGAGACGAGCTCGTGAAGATCGCCCGCATCGAAACCTTCTACGTGCCGCCGCGCTGGCTGTTCGTCCGGGTCGAAGCGGATGAAGGCGCGATCGGCTGGGGCGAGGCGAGCCTGGAGGGCCATGCCGAGGCGGTCGACGGCGCCTTTGCGGCCCTTCGCGACCGCTTCATCGGCCATGACCCCTTCCGCATCGAGGACATCTGGCAAATCGCCTATCGCGGCGGCTTCTATCGCGGCGGCGCGGTGCTGATGTCGGCTCTGTCGGGCCTCGACCAGGCGCTCTGGGATCTGAAGGGCCGCGCGCTCGGCCTCCCCGCATGGCAGCTGATGGGCGGCAAGGTGCGGGACCGGATCCGGGCCTATGCCTGGATTGGCGGCGATCGGCCGCACGAAATCGCCGACGCCGCCCGCTTCCGCCGCAGCCAGGGTTTCTCCGCGGTCAAGATGAATGCCACCGCCGAGCTCGACTGGATCGGGACGCCGAAGGTCTTCGACGAGGTCATCGAGCGGGTGAAGGCGGCGCAGGCGGAGGGAATGGACGTCGGCCTCGACTTTCACGGCCGCGTTCACCGGCCGATGGCGAAGCAGCTCGCCAACGTCCTGGAGCCGCTCGGTCTCCTCTTCATCGAGGAGCCTTTGCTGTCCGAAAATCACGAGGGGCTGGCGCAGATCGCCGGTCTCGGCGCGACTCCGATCGCGCTCGGCGAGCGGCTCTATTCGCGCTGGGACTTCAAGCCCTTTTTGGAGGGCGGCGCCGTCGATATCATCCAGCCGGATCTCAGCCATGCCGGCGGCCTGTCCGAATGCCGCCGCATCGCCGCCATGGCCGAGGCCTATGACATCGCGGTCGCGCCGCATTGTCCGCTGGGGCCGCTGGCGCTCGCCGCCTGTCTCCAGCTCGCCGCGACCGCGCCCAACGTCGCCATCCAGGAGATGTCGCTCGGCATCCACTACAATGTCGGCCACGATCTGCTCGAATTCGTGACCGATAAGGAAGTGCTGACGCCCGTCGACGGCTATCTGCCGATTCCGGAAGGGCCCGGCCTCGGCGTCACCATCGACGAAGCGGCGGTGCGCGCCGCCGACAAGGACCGCCACCGCTGGCGCAACCCCGTCTGGCGCCTCAAGGACGGCAGCTTCGCGGAATGGTGAAGTGCACTCCCCGGGCCCGGGGAGGATCTTGGTAGCTTAGGCTACGACCCTGAGGCGCCGCCGGCTCCGTTCCGGAACCGGGCAGAAGCCGAGCTCATCCTGCAACCGGGTGAGCTCGCGCTCGCGCGATACCCGATAGGCTTCGGCGTAGCGCGCGTCGCATTCGACTTCCTCCGCGGTCTGCGGACGGTAGAAGCTAACGCTGATGTGACGGCCGAAAACGTCGTCGCCGCGCATCTTCACGTCGGGTTCGGCGGCTTCCGGGAGGTTCGCGCGAACCTCGACCAGCCGCTCGATCAGCGCGTCGAGCGACGTGCAATCCTTCACTTCGATAAAATCCTTGACCCGCTTACTCATCTACTGACCCCTCCCGGTCCTTCCCCGGGGCGTTGTTAGCTTGCCCCGGAATCCCGGTGCAAGATTAATCTGCATTTACCCACAGGAGAGTTTCGGAAGCCTGAATGGACCGGTATGGGAGCGTTAACACGCATGACCGGATCCCGCCTCCTGACCCTCTCCTCCGGGCCGTTCGAGCTTGAGCTGGTGCCCCCCCTGGGCGGCAGCATCGCCCGCTTCGATTACCGCAATGCGCGCGGCGAAAAAATACCGTGTTTGCGCGGGGTTGAAGGAAAAGAAACGGGGATTCTCGACCAGGCATGCTTCCCGCTGGTGCCTTTCTGCAATCGTATTCGCGGCGGCCGCTTCACCTTCCGCGGACGCGACGTGGCGCTGCGGCCGAACCTTGCCGGCGATCCGAGCCCCCTCCACGGCCAAGGCTGGCTTTCGCCTTGGGAGGTCGCGTCGGCGGGCGCTGCGGCGGCCGAGCTCGTCTTCCGTCACGAACCGGGCGAATGGCCCTGGGCCTATGAAGCGCGCCAGCATTTCGCGCTCGACGAAACCGGCCTCACCGTCATTCTCTCCTGCACCAACATTTCCGGCGAGCCGATGCCGTGCGGCCTCGGCCATCACCCCTATTTCCCGTGCACGCCGGAGACGCGGCTGGACACGGACGTCGGCTGCGCCTGGACGATCGACGAGGAGGTGCTGCCGGTCGCGAAGGTGTCGGCGGAAGGACGCTACGACCTGCGCGACCGCCCCGTCTGCGGCCAAGACCTGGACAATGGCTTCGGCGATTGGAGCGGCCACGCCCGTATCGCGACGCCGGGTTTGCCTTTTCGGATCCTCTTGTCGTCGCCCGACGCGCGTTTCTTCCATCTCTATTCGCCGCTTGCGGGCGCGGTCTTCGCCGCCGAGCCGGCCAGCCACGCCAATGCGGCGCTAAACGAGCCGGAGGAAAACTGGCCCGAGCTCGGCCTGCGCGTCCTCGCGCCCGGCGAGAGCATGTCGCTGGCGATGCGGATCGATGTGATCCACGTCGGCTGAAGGCCCGCAGCCATTGCCTTTGGCGCGCGACCGGTTAGCTACGCGGCCGATGGATGAGAATGAGGGCCGCGCCCTTCACTGGTGGCAGACCTGGTGGGGGGCGGGGGCGATCGCGCTCTTCTGCGCCTTGCCGCTCCTGTGGCCGACGATCCCGCCGCTCGTCGACCTGCCGGGCCATATGGCCGCCTATAAGGTCGAGCTCGATCTCGCCCATTCGCCGGACCTCCAGCGTTATTACACATTGCATTGGGCCGTCGTGGGCAATCTCGGCCTCAACCTGCTGGTGATTCCTCTCTCCAGGCTTTTCGGCCTCGAGCCGGCCGTGAAGCTGATCGTCCTGTGCATTCCGCCGATCACGGCGGCGGGTTTCCTCTGGGTCGGGCGGGAGGCGCACGGCCGCATCCCGCCGACGGCCCTTTTCGCGGTGCCGCTCGCTTATTGCTTTCCCTTCATCTTCGGCTTCGTGAATTTTGCCCTGTCCATGGCGCTGGCATTCGTCGCCTTCGGCCTGTGGTTGCGGCTGGGAACGTCCGGCCGGTGGCGTCTGCGGGCGGCGCTCTTCCCGCTCATTTCGATCCTGATCTGGTTCAGCCACATTTTCGGCTGGGCGACGCTCGGCATCATGGCCTTCGCCGCCGAGCTCGTCCGCGAGATCGACGGAGGGCGCCGCCCGATCAGGGCGGCGCTGCGTGCGGGGCTGCAAATGCCGGCGCTCCTGCCGCCGATCCTATTGATGCTGATCTGGAGGACGGGAGATGTCGCGGGAAAGACCTCCGGCTGGTTCAGCGCCGCCAAAATCGTCGACCTGATGAGCCCGCTCCGGGATCGGTGGGAGTGGCTGGATCTGGCCTCGATCCTCGTACTTTACGGGCTCATCGCGTCCGCCATCATGACGAAGAAGCTCCTTTTCTCAAGAACCCTGGGGGTTTCGGCCATCTTCCTGATGATCGCCTATCTGTTGCTGCCCCAGACGATCTTCGGTTCGTCTTATGCCGACATGCGCCTGCTGCCTTATGCGGTCGCGGTGGCGATGCTGGCGGTGCGGCCGTCGGCAGCGACCCAGCTCCGGCTGGGGCCGGCCCTCGGCCTCCTCGGCCTGCTCTTCATCGGGACGCGCATCGCGGCGGCGACAATCAGCTTCCGGATCTACGATCGGTCGTTCCAGCAGGAGTTGCCGGCACTCGACCATGTCCCACGGGGCGCGCGCCTGGTCTCGTTCGTGGGGACGCCTTGCCGGGGGGTCTGGACCATGCGTCGCCTCGACCATCTGCCCGCCTTTGCGGTCATACGCCGGGAGGCTATTTCCAACGACCAATGGTCGGTCGCGGGCGCGCAAATCGATCGCGTGAACTACCCGCAGGGTGGCGACGTCATCAAGGATCCGTCGCAGATCGTGCGCATCGCCAATTGCCCCGGCCACCGTTGGCGTACGCTCCCCGATTCGATCGCCCATATCCCGCCGGGAGTCTTCGACTATCTTTGGCTGATCCAGCCGCCCGCATACGATCCCGCCCTGGTAAGGAACATGGTGCCGGTGTGGACGAACGGCAGATCCACACTCTTCCGGATCGGGGACCGGTCGCTTGCGCCGGGCCGGGCCGGGCCTGTCATGCGAACCACGGCTCCATGAACCAAAAGCCGGGATTTCTTGCGGAGGCCCGGGCCCTCGCGGTCGTAGCGTTGCGACGATTGCGGTGCCCGCGGCTTACCCTCGCTCACTCGGAAGTGCGGAGCGAAGGTCGGGCCCGGCTGGTCATTTTCCTCCTCTGGCTGGCCGTGGCCCTTTTTCTCGCCTGGCATCACGTGATGTGGCGGGACGAGGTGCGCGCTTACTCGCTTGCGCTGACCGGCAACAGCGTCGCCGACATGCTGAGAGCGGTCCACGGCGAGGGGCACCCCGCTCTGTGGTACCTGGTTTTGCGAGGGCTCCACACCTGGGTTCCCGATCCCCGGATCCTCCCGTTTGCCGGCTTGGCGTTCGGCGCGGCCGCGTCACTCCTGTTCGCCCTGCGCGCGCCGTTTCGATGGCCGTTCGTCGCACTGGCGTTGTTCGGCCGCTTCGCGCTTTACGAATATACGGTGGTCGCCCGGAATTACGGGATCAGCATGCTGATCCTGTTCGCAATAGCAGCGCTCTATCCCCGCTACCGCGACAAGGGTTGGGTGATCGGCGGTCTGCTCCTCCTGCTCTGCAACACCAACCTGCATTCGGTCGTCTTCGCCGCGTCACTCCTGCTGTTCTGGACGATCGAACTGGCTGCCGAGGGGACTTTGGGCTGGACCCGCCCGACGCGGGCTCTCCTCGCCGGCGCGCTGATGACCGCCGCCGGCGCCGTTTTTTGCTTCATCGAAATCTATCCGCCGTTCAACGATGCGGCACCCCTCGCCGCTTCCGGCCAGCCCATCCTTTCCGCCGCTTTGCAGGCGATCCCCGCGATCGGCGATGGATATGGCGCCCTGCTGCTCGACAATCTGCTGCCGGAGACGGTGAGACGCACGGCGACCATGATCCTCGTCCCCCTGCTGCTCTACGGCTGCCTTCTGCGTTTTGCCGCGCGTCCCGGCGCGCTCCTGGCGGCGGCGGCCGGCCTGCTCGGCCTCCTGTTCGTCTTCACCTTCGTCTATCGCGGCTATTATCGCCACGAGGCGCTTATCCTCCCCTTTCTGCTGACCCTCGCGTGGCTTTCCGCCGAGGGACGGGGCGGGCATTGGCCGGCGCGCTATTCCCGGCCGAGCATTGCCGTCACGCTTGGCCGGATCGGCGCCGGCGCGCTGATCGCCCTGCTCGTTTTCCAGGTGGGGCTGAGCTCGGTGATGGTCGTACGGGCGTTGATCGGCAGGCCGGCAAGCCGCAGCTTCGAAGCGGCTCAGCTGCTGCGGCGGCCCGGCCTGCGCGACGCGATCGCGATCGGCGATCCGGACTATGTGCTCGAAGCCTTGCCCTATTACGTTCCCAATCCGACCTATTTCGTGCGCGAACGGCGCTATGGCCGCTATTGGGTCATGTCCCGACGCGCGATGCGGATAATGACCCCGGGCGACATGCTGGAAACCGCTCTTTCCCTGCGCGCGCGCACCGGGCGGCCGGTGGTGATCTTGATGAGCGATCCGATCTTCCGCGCCGCCCGGCCGGGAGAGCGCATGCGCAAGAATTACGGCCTCTTCCGGCAGTCGAGCGGAGACATTGCGCGGTTCATGGCCGCCACGTGCAGGATCGCCAGCTTCGGCCGTGTCAGCGGCGGCGACGAAACTTACGACGTGTTCGTGCTGCGCCCGCCTCTCGCGAAAGGCCGTTCGCCAGGCGCGATCAGCGGCATTCGGCCAGCACCGCCTGGAGATTGTCTTCTCCCAGCAGCGCCTCCGGGGCCGCCGTGAAGATCGGCGAGCGCTTCAGCCCGAGCCGGGCGAGGCGATATTCGATCGAGGTCCGCACCACTCCCAATCCGTAGACGACGCTGCGGCGGAAATCGATGCTGGATGCCTCGGGGAAATAGTGGGTTGGACAGGAAATCTCGCCGATCCTGAACTCATACCAGGCAGCTTGGGCCATCATCTGATTGTCAAAGAGAAAATCGTCCGAGCAGGCGAGCAGCGGCATCCGCTCCAGCACATTTCTGTTCCAGGCCCGATAGCCGCTGTGATATTCCGAAAGCTTCTGGCCCATCATCAGATTCTGAAACCAGGTCAGGCACCGATTGGCGAAATATTTGTAAAGCGGCATGCCCCCGCGAAGCGCGCCATTGCCCAGGATGCGCGAAGCCAGGATCACGTCATAATGATCCGATGCAAGCATGCTCGCCATCGCCGTCACCAGTCGCGGCGTATATTGATAGTCGGGGTGAAGCATCACGACGATGTCCGCGCCGCGCTCCAACGCCGCCGCGTAGCAGGTCTTCTGATTGGCCCCATACCCGCGGTTTGAAGGGTGCATCAGGGTATGGATGCCGAGCGTCCTGGCGATGGCGCAGGTGTCGTCGTGGCTCCCGTCGTCGGTGAGGATGATGTCGTCGACGACATCATGCGGGATCTCGTCATAGGTCCGGCGAAGCGTGCGCGCGGCGTTGTAGGCAGGAAGAACCACCGCCACCTTCCTGCCCTCAATCATGCGATATCCTCATGCCGTGTCCGCGAGATCGGGATCAGGTTATGGAGCCCGCCGGCCCGGGAGTCAGCCGATCGACAGATACTTTGCCCGTCGCTGAGCCCTGATCGCCTCGCCGGATTCGCCCGACAGCGCGCCCAGCTCCTCCTCGATCGCGCGGCCGAGCGTGGCGACGGCCTCGGCGGGGTCGCGATGGGCGCCCCCGACCGGCTCCGGCACGATCCGGTCGATGATGCCGAGCCGCTCGAGATCCTGAGCGGTCACCTTCATCGCTTCGGCCGCGTCGGCCGCTTTCTCCGCGGTCCGCCACAGGATCGAGGCGCAGCCTTCGGGCGAGATCACCGCATAGACGCTGTGCTCGAGCATCAGCACCCGGTTGGCGGTGGCGATGGCGACGGCGCCGCCGGAACCGCCTTCGCCGACGATCGCGGCGACGAGCGGGACTTTCAGCGCGAGGCATTGCTCGGTCGAGCGGGCGATCGCCTCGGCCTGGCCGCGCTCCTCGGCCTGGACGCCGGGGAAGGCGCCGGCGGTGTCGACGAGGGTGACGATGGGGAGGCCGAAGCGGTCGGCAAGCTGCATCAGCCGCACCGCCTTGCGATAGCCTTCCGGTTTGGCCATTCCGAAATTGTGGCGGAGCCGGCTTGCCGTATCGTCGCCTTTCTCATGGCCGATCAGCATGATCCGCCGCCCGCCGAGGCGGCCGAGG
>JAQGLF010000231.1 GCA_028293025.1 Alphaproteobacteria bacterium | reverse complement strand
AACATCGTGATGATGGGCATGGGCGAACCGCTCTACAATTTCGACAATGTCCGCGACGCGCTCAAGATCGTCATGGACGGCGACGGGCTCGGCCTGTCGCGGCGGCGGATCACCCTGTCCACCTCGGGCGTGGTGCCGATGATGGCGCGCGCCGGCGAGGAGATCGGCGTCAACCTCGCCGTCTCGCTGCACGCGGTCACCAAGGAGGTGCGCGACGAGATCGTGCCGCTCAACCGCAAATATGGCATCGAAGAGCTGCTGCAGGCCTGCGCCGATTACCCCGGCGCCAACAACGCGCGCCGCATCACCTTCGAATATGTCATGCTCAAGGACAAGAACGACAGCGACGAGGATGCGCGCGAGCTGGTGCGGCTGCTCCGCAAGCACAAGCTTCCGGCCAAGGTGAATCTGATCCCGTTCAACCCCTGGCCGGGCGCGCTGTACGAATGTTCCGACGAGGACAGGGTGCGGCGCTTCTCCGAGATCGTCTTCGAGGCCGGCATCTCGGCCCCGATCCGCCGCCCGCGCGGGCGCGACATCATGGCTGCCTGCGGCCAGCTCAAATCCGCCGCCGAGAAGAAGAGCCGGGCGGAGCTCGACCGCATCGCCGCCGAGAAGCAGGCGGCGCTCGCCTGACCGCGTTCGGGCCTTTGGCCTTTCAAGTCCTTGTGAACCGCTGAGGACCGATTATCACGGGCGACGGAGTGTCCCGAATGGCTTCGACCCGTCCCCTGCTTCCGGATCCGCCGAGCGCCGTGCTCGGGCCGCTGGTCGGCGGCTTCGACTGGTCGTCGACGCCGCTGGGGCCGATCGAAAGCTGGCCGGACCGGCTCCGCTTCGCCGCCGAGCTCTGCCATCGGTTCAGCGGCGCGGCCGCCGTCTATTGGGGGCCGGAGCTCAACATCCTCTACAATGAAGGCTTCGCCGCCTTGCTCCGTGAGCGGCATCCCGGCGCGCTGGGCCGGCCGGCGCGGGAAATCTGGGCACGGATCTGGGACGATGTCGGCCCGCAATTCACTCAGGTGCTGGAGACGGGCGCGGGCATCGCGGCGGACGAGCGGATGGTGCCGGTGGTACGGGACGGCGCCCTTGAGGAGAGCTACTGGAATTACAGCCTGACGCCCTTGCTCGACGGCGCGGGTCGGGTCGCCGGCATCTTCACCCAAAGGGAGGATGTCACCCGAACCGTCGTTGCCCAGCGCCGTCTGGCCTTCCAGGTCGAGCTCGCCGACGCGCTGCGCGGGCTCGACGATCCGGAGGCCGTCAAGCGAGCGGCCGCCGCTTTGCTCGGCCGCTATCTCGGCGCCGCCCGCGTCGGCTTTGCCGAGGTCGACGAAGCGGAGGGGCAGGTCGTCGTCAGCACCGACTGGGTCCGCGACAGCGCCGTGCCGACGCTGGCGGGCCAGAGGACGCTGGTCCAGGGCCTGGGTCCGGAAGCGCTCGCCTACCTCCGCTCCGGCGAGGTGCTGGCGCTCGACGACATCCGCGCCGTTCCCGCCGCCGAGCCCGAACGGCTGGAGAATTGGGAGCGGCTGGGCGTCCGGGCGCTGATTACCGTGCCCCTTGTCCGCGACGGCGCGCTCAAGGCCCTGCTCTACGTCCACGAGCCGGCGGCGCGTGCGTGGCGGAAAGCGGAGGCGGCGATGGCGCGCGACGTCGCCGAGCGCAGCTGGGCCGCGGTCGAGCAGGCGCGGGCCGAGCAGTCGCTGCGCGAGAGCGAGGACCATTACCGCCACGCCGTCGAGCTCAACCCGCAAGTGACCTGGACGGCGCTCGCCGACGGCCGGATCAACCGGATCGCGTCGCGCTGGGAGGAGTGGACCGGAACGAGCGGCCTTGCCGGCAGCTGGAAGGGCGGCATGCATCCGGACGATCACGATCATACGCTGGCGGAGTGGGCGCACAGCCTCGAGACGGGAGAGCCTTACGACGTCGAGCATCGCGTTGCCCGCCGCGACGGCACTTATCGCTGGGCGCGCTCGCGCGCTTATCCCCGCCGCGGGCCCGACGGCGAAATCTGCCTCTGGTACGGAACGACCGAGGACGTGCACGAGCAGAAGGTCGCCGAGCAGCATCAAAGGTTGCTGATCAACGAGCTCAACCACCGGGTGAAGAACACGCTGGCGACGGTGCAGGCGATCGCCTTCCAGACGCTGAAGGGCGACATCACGCTCGCCGAAGCCAAGGCGCGGTTCGAGGCGCGGCTGATGGCGCTGTCGCGGGCGCACAATCTCCTGACCGAACAGAATTGGGGCGGCGCCGCGCTGGAGCGGGTGGTCCGCGATTCGACCGAGCATCTCGCCGGCGAGCAGGACCGGTTCGCGCTGGTCGGCCCGCCGGTCTGGATCGCGCCGCGCGCCGCGCTCGCTCTGGCGCTGGCGCTCCACGAGCTCGGTACCAATGCCGCCAAATATGGCGCCTTGTCCCGCGACGGCGGCCGCGTCGCCATCAGCTGGCGGGAGACGCCGGACGGGCGGCTGATCCTCGAATGGAAGGAACAAGGCGGCCCCCCGGTGGCGAAGCCGCCGCGGCGGGGCTTCGGCTCGCGGCTGATCGAGCAGGGGCTGGCGAGCGACCTTGGCGGCAAGGCGCATCTCGCCTTCGAGCCCGACGGGCTGCGCTGCACGATCGAGGCGGCGCCCGAGGCGATGCGGGCGGAGGAGCCGGGTGGCTGAGCGGCGGCTGCGCATCCTCATCGTCGAGGACGAGATGCTGGTGGCGATGAACATCGAGGACATGCTGCTGGAGCTCGGCCACGAAGTGGCGGGGATCGCCAGCCGGCTCGAGCCGGCGCTGGCGCTGGCGCGCGAGGGCGGCTTCGACGTGGCGATGCTCGACGTCAACCTGGCCGGCGACCGTTCCTTCCCCGTCGCCGATCTGCTCATCGCCCGCGGCATCCCCTTCGTCTTCGCCACCGGCTACGGGCCCGAGGGGATCGATGCCGAATATCGCGACCAGCCAGTGCTCCAGAAACCGTTCCGGGCGCGGGACCTGGCCGCGGCGCTGGAGGCGCTGGCGGCGCCCGGCCCCGATTCGGGGGCTTGAACCGGGCGCCCGCTTCCGGTTCATTGCCATGCTTCTGAGCGCAAGGGGAATGCAGGATGTGGCTGCTCGACAAGATGCTGGCCGGTTACGTCAAGAAAGGCGAGCTGACCGTCGTCACGCCCGACGGCAAAACCTATCGCTACGGCGCGCCCGATCCGGAGTTCCGGCCGGTGACCGTCCGCCTCGCCGTGCCGGGCGTTCCCCGCCAGATCGCCCGCGATCCGGGCCTGGGCGCGGCCGAAGCCTATATGGACGGCAAGCTGGTGGTGGAGGAGGGCGACATCCTCGACCTCGTCAACATCATCCGCGGCAGCCACAAATGGGAGGACAGCGCCGGGTCCAACAAGTTCCTCAAGAAGGGGAGCAAGCTCCGCAACCTTTTGTCCCAGCTCAACTGGCGCGAGCGCTCGCAGCGCAACGTCGCCCATCATTACGACGTCGGCAACGATTTCTACCGGCTCTTCCTCGACGAGGATCTCCAATATAGCTGCGGCTATTTCACCGATCCGTCGAACAGCGTCGAGCAGGCCCAGCTCGACAAGAAAGCCCATGTCGCCTCGAAGCTCATGCTCCGGCCCGGCCTGCGGGTGCTCGACATCGGCTGCGGCTGGGGCGGGCTCGCCCTCTACCTCCATCGCGTGGCGGACGTGGACGTGCTTGGGGTCACTCTATCGAAGGAGCAGCTCGACGTCGCGCGGCAGCGGGCCGCCGATGCCGGCGTGTCCGACCGGGTGAAGTTCGAGCTGATCGATTATCGCGACGTCACCGGCCGCTTCGACCGAATCGCCTCGATCGGCATGTTCGAGCATGTCGGCCAGCCGCATTTCCGGACCTTCTTCAAGAAGCTGCGCGCCCTGCTGGCCGATGACGGCATCGCTCTGGTCCACACCATGGCGCGGCTCGGCGGGCCGGGCACGAGCGACAAGTTCATGCTCAAATATATCTTCCCGGGCGGCTATCTGCCGGCCTTGTCGGAAATCGTCGGCGCCAGTGAGCAGGAGAAGCTGATCATGGCGGATTGCGAGACCTGGCGGCTTCATTACGTCTACACGCTGCGCGAATGGTACCAGCGCTACAAGGCGAACCGGGACAAGATCGTCGCCATGTACGACGAGCGCTTCTACCGGCTCTGGCAATTCTACCTCGCCGTCTCGCTGACCATGTTCCGCGACGCGCCGATGGGCGTCTACCAGCTCCAATATCTCCGGCGCCGCGAGGCCGCGCCGATCACCCGCGACTATATGTTCAGGGCGGAGGCGGCGCTGACAGGGGCGGAGACGAGCCTAAGGGCTTGATCCCGCCGCCGCTTCTGTTCAGTGCTGCCCGCGAAAATCGGGAGACGTGAAGTATGTGGCTGCTCGACAAGATGCTGCGACGGGTGATCAAGAGCGGCGAGCTGATCGTCACCGACCATGACGGCAAGGTCTATCATTACGGAACCTCCGCCCCCGGGCGGAGGGCGGTCAAGGCGCGGCTGACCGATTCCGGCGCGGCGCTGCATATCGCCAGGGATCCCAGGGTCGGCGCCGGCGAAGTCTATATGGATGGGCGGCTGCTGATCGAGGAGGGCGATATCCGCGACCTCGTCATGCTGATCCGGGAAAATGCGCCATGGGAGAAGGAAGGCGACCTCGAGCCGCAGGGCGCCTTCCGCAAGGTGACCGATCAGATTGCCGGGCTCCTCGATCAGGTGAACTGGAAGAGCCGGTCCCGCCGCAACGCCGAGCATACCTACAACCTCACCCGGCGGCTCTACGAGCTCTTCCTCGACGAGGACCGGCAATATACCTGCGCTTATTACCGCAACACGGGGAACAGCCTCGAGCAGGCGCAGCTCGACAAGAAGGCGCATATCGCCGCCAAGCTCCATTTGAAGCCGGGCATGAAGGTGCTCGACATCGGCTGCGGCTGGGGCGGCCTCGCTTTGTATCTCCACCGGCATTACGACGTCGACGTGCTCGGCGTCGCTTTGGCGCCCGACCAGATCGAATTCTCGCGCGAGCGGGCGGCCGCGGAGGGCGTCTCGGACCGGGTCAAGTTCGAGCTGGTCGACTATCGCGACGTCACCGGCCAGTTCGACCGGATCTCGGCCGTCGGCCTGATCGAGCATCTCGGGCGGCCGCACCATGCCGGCTTCTTCGCCAAATGCCACGATCTGCTGAAGCCGGACGGGGTGATGTTCACCCATTGCTGCGGCCGCATGGGCGGGCGCGGCATCACCGACAAATGGACCCGCAAATATATCTTCCCCGGCGGCTACATCCCCTCGCTCTCGGAGCTGGTGGATCAGGCCGAGCGGCACAAATTGATCGTCACCGACGTCGAGGGCCTGCGCTTCCACTATGCCCACACGCTCGAGGAATGGTATTACCGGACCAACGCCCATAAGGACGAGATCGTCGCTCTCTACGACGAGCGCTTTTTCCGCATGTGGCAATTCTATCTGGTCGGGGCCGAGGCGGCGTTTCGCTACGGCGCCCTCGTCAACTGGCAGGTCCAATATGTCCGCCGCCGCGACGCCTTGCCGATGACGCGCGAGCCTTTGCTCGAAGAGGAGGAAAGGCTGCGGACGTCCGAGCCGCCGCCGCAATGGCACCTCGCCGCCGAATAGGGCGTTCCCAAGAGCGATGTGGCCGCTTCTCGACAAGGTGCTGGGACGGATGGTGCGGCGGGGCGAGCTCGTCATCGCCGATTATCGGGGCGCATCGCACCGCTACGGAGCGCCGGATCCCGGCCTTGCTCCCGTCGCCCTGCGCTTCCACGATTCCAGGGTCCCGCGCGACCTCGTCCGCGATCCCGGCCTCGGCTTTGCCGAGGCCTATATGGCGGGGCGGATCGACTTCGAGACAGGCGACATGGTCGCGCTCGTCCGCCTCCGGCGGGGCAACGACCTGTTCGAGGACAAGCCGCCGCGCGGCCGGCGCTTCACGGACCGTTTCGGCGGCTTCGCGGCCTGGCGCCAGGCGCGCAACTTCGAGGCGCGCTCGAAGCGCAACGTCGCCCATCATTACGACGTCGGCAACGCGCTCTACCGGCTCTTCCTCGACGAGGACATGCAATATAGCTGCGCCTATTTCACCGATCCGGCCAACAGCCTGGAGCAGGCCCAGCGCGACAAGAAGGCGCATATCGCCGCCAAGCTTTGCCTGAAGCCGGGCCAGAAATTGCTCGACATCGGCTGCGGCTGGGGCGGGATGGCGCTCTACCTCCACCGCCATTTCGACGTCGACGTGCTCGGCATCACCCTCTCCGAAGAGCAATTGAAGCTTGCCCGCGCGCGGGCCGAGGCGGCGGGTGTCTCGGACCGGGTGAAGTTCGAGCTGCTCGATTACCGGCGCGTGGAGGGGACGTTCGACCGCATCGTCTCGGTGGGCATGTTCGAGCATGTCGGCGCCGCCCATTATGACGAGTATTTCGCCAAGTGCCGCGCGCTGCTCGCGCCCGACGGGGTGATGCTGCTCCACACGATCGGCCGGTTCGACCGGCCGCGGGCGGGTGAGGCCTTCGCCGACAAATATATCTTCCCCGGCTACCATCTGCCGAATCTGTCGCAGATCCTCGAGGCGAGCCAGCGCTGGCACCTCATCCACAGCGACGTCGAGACGCTGCGGCTCCACTACGCCTACACCCTGCTCCACTGGATCGAGCGCTGCCGGGCGCACCGGGAGGAGATCGTCGCCCTTTACGACGAGCGCTTCTACCGGATGTGGCAGGTCTATCTCGCCGGCGCGCTCGCCATGTTCGAGGGCGGCGCCGGCTGCGTCTACCAGATCCAATATGTCCGCGACCGGCGCGCCGTGCCGATCACGCGCGACTATATCGCCGAGACCGAGGCGCGGCTGCGCGCGGCCGAAGGCTGAGCGCGGAGCAGCCGGGAGCTACTGCCCCCCGCGTCCCCCCATCCGCTGCCGCAGTCCTTGGCGGCCCGCGGCGCGCTCGTCCGGGCTGATCGTGCCGTCATGATTGGCGTCGAGCCGATCGAACATCGCCAGAGCGGCGCGGTCCACTTCGGCAAGCGAGACGCGGCCGTCATGGTCGGTGTCGACCCGGTCGAACCAGCGGCCGCCAAAGCCCATGCCGAGCCCCGCATGGCGCGCCCGCATCGGCCGCGGCGCGGCGTCGGGCCCGGCCATCGGCGCGGGCGTGTCGGCGGGGCCCGCCATCG
>JAQGLF010000219.1 GCA_028293025.1 Alphaproteobacteria bacterium | reverse complement strand
GCCCTTGCCGCCGTCGATCAGCAGCAGATCGGGCCATTCGCCGCGGCTGCGGTCGGGATCCTCCTGCTCGAGCCGGGCGAAGCGGCGGCCGAGCACCTCGCGCATCATCGCGAAATCGTCGCCCGGCGCGGTCTCCGGCCGCTTGATGTTGAACTTGCGATAGGCGTTCTTGCGAAAGCCCTCCGGCCCGGCGACGATCATCGCGCCGACCGCATTGGTCCCCATCACATGGCTGTTGTCGTAGACCTCGATCCGCTCGGGCGGCTCGGGCAATTCGAACAATTCGGTGACCGCACGCAGGGTCCTCGCCTGGGTGCTGGTCTCGGCGAGGTGGCGCTCCAGCTCCTCCTCGGCATTGCGCTTCGCCTGGGCGATCATCCGCACCTGGTCGCCGCGCCTGGGGACGCGGATCGTCACCTTGCGCTCGGCGCGTTCCGACAAGGCCTCGCAAAGCAGGTCGGCCTCCGGCACCTCGCGGTCGAGCAAAACTGCTTTCGGCGGCGGCACCTCCTCGTAAAATTGCATCAGGAAGCTGGCGAGCACCTCCGCCTCGGGGACATCGTTGGTGTGGGCGGGGAAGAAGCTGCGATGGCCCCAATTGGCGCCGCCGCGGATGAAGAAGGCCTGGACGCACATCGTCCCGCCCTTGCAGGCCAGAGCGAAGATGTCGGCATCGCTCAGCCCCTCGGCGGCGATGGTCTGGGTGCCCTGGATGAAGGTGAGCGCGCGCAGCCGGTCGCGGAAGATTGCGGCGAGCTCGAAATCCATCGCCTCCGCCGCCTGCTGCATCGACCCGGCGAGCTTCTGCTGCACCTGGGTCGACTTGCCGGCGAGGAAGCTCTTCGCGTCGTCGACCAATTCGGCATAATCCTCCGCGCCGATGCGGCCGACGCAAGGCGCCGAGCAGCGGCGGATCTGGTAGAGCAGGCAGGGTCTTTTGCGGGTGGCGAGGAAAGTGTCGGTGCAGCTCCTCAGCAGGAACAGTTTCTGCAGCGCGTTGAGCGTGCGGGTGACCGAGCCGGCGCTGGCGAAAGGCCCGTAATATTGGCCCTTGTAGCGGCGGGCGCCGCGATGCTTGCGCACCTGCGGGAATTCATGGTCCTCGCGGAGCAGGATGAAGGGGAAGCTTTTATCGTCGCGCAGCAGGACGTTGTAGGGCGGCCGGTAGCGCTTGATCAGCTGCGCCTCGAGCAACAGCGCCTCGGCCTCGGTATTGGTGGTGACGATCTGCATCGAGCGCGTCTGCGAGACCATCCGCTGCAGC
Source organism: Alphaproteobacteria bacterium (assembly GCA_028293025.1). Taxonomy (GTDB): domain Bacteria; phylum Pseudomonadota; class Alphaproteobacteria; order Sphingomonadales; family Sphingomonadaceae; genus Allosphingosinicella. Next base: position 4,253 of record JAQGLF010000219.1, on the reverse strand, counting down.
CGCTTCGAAAGCCGCGCGACCTGGGTATAATTGGTCACCCGGTTCCGCAGCGCCCGCGCCTTGCCGACATAGAGCACGTCGCTCTTGGCATCGAGCATCCGGTAGACGCCGGGGCGGACGGGCAGGCTCTTCACGATCCTGCGGATGGCGGCGACGCCCGCCTCCAGATCCGGCTGGTCGCTGCCGCGGACGGTGAAAGCGGATTTCTCCTCGTTGAAGCGGTCGGTCGGGGGCTGGCTCACGGCGGATGATTTAGGTGCCGCGGCCGCCGCAGGCCAGCCCGATCGACACGCAGGGGACCCCACGGACCGTTTGACCGCCGCTTTCGACCCCCTTAATCTGCGGGCAATTCCGATTGGGGTTCAGTAGCATGGCGTATATCCGCAGCCTCCTTGCCGTTTCGGCCCTGCTCGTCCTCACCTGCTCGGGCAGCGCGCGGGCGAAGGAGCAGGTCGGCGGACGGTGCGAGAACAAGCCGAAGCATTCGATGTTCGGCTCGATCGCGGGTCAGATCGCCGGCGCCGCGCTCGGGCGGAGCGGTGTCCCGTCGAGCGTCGCCGGCGTCTACATTCCGGTGAGTTCGCTGATCAGCAACGGCATCAGCCGCCTCCTCACCTGCAAGGAGCAGGTGCAGGCGGCGACGGCGACGCAGAATGCGGTGCGCGGCGGCGTCGGCACCAGCGCGAGCTGGACCAGCGAGAGCCGGCCGAACGTCACCGGCACCTCCAGCGTTGATTCGCGGACGGCGCGCGCCGACGGCACGTCCTGCCTCGCCGTCACCGACGTCGTCATCGTCGATGGCGAGGAGACAAGGGTGACCAAGAACATGTGCCGGGCGCCGGGCGCCTCCGGCTACACTCTGGCCGCCTAGGGCATGCGCCGCGCGGCCTGCCTCCTGGCGATCGCCGCCCTTTTCGCAGGGCCCGCGGGCGCGGCGGGCATGGATCCGCGCAACCCCACCTGTCCCGCCAACCCCGATTGGGCCGCCGGCGGACCGATGAAATTCACCCGCATCGCCAATGGAGGCCGGCGGATCCTGCTGGCCGAGGGACAGATCGATGCGGGCGTGGCCGCCCGGCTGCAGGCGGCGCTCGACAAGGAGAAGCCGGTCGACGAGATCTGGCTGCGCTCGCCGGGCGGCGACGCGCGGGCCGGTACCGACGCCGGCAGGCTGATCCGCCAGGCGATGGTCCCGACCCGCATCCCGAAAGGATGGGCCTGCTTTTCCGCGTGCAACTTCATGTTCATGGGCGGCCGCATCCGCTTCGTCGATCCGGGCGGCCTGTTCATCGTCCACATGTTCACCCATACCACCGATCGCAGGGCGATCGAGGCGGGGGTGCTTCGCGGCACCGAGGAGACGGTGGGGCTGATCGGCGACATTGAGCAGGATTCGGCCCTGCTCGCCAGTGAGGACAACGACTTCCTCATCCGCATGGGCGTCTCGCGCAAGCTGCTGACCGAGGTGATGTACCAGCAGAAGGCGGTCGAGGAGCAGGGCGGCGACCATAGCACCCGCCGCTGCCTGACCCGTGACGAAGTGCTGAAATACAACGTCGCCAATGTGCAATAGGGGTCCAGGGACGCAGGCCGCTCCTCCCCTCTCGCAGTTCTTCCAGCTTTACGGCGTTTCACCAACACCGCTCATCCTGAGTAGCATCGAGCTTGGCGAGATGCGTATCGAAGGACGCACAGCGCCAGAACGTCCTTCGATACGGGTCCTCGACGGGCTCGGCCCCTACTCAGGATGAGCGGGATCGTTTGACGACCGGGCCAGCCGCCGGGCCGTTTCGGTCAGGCGCCGGACCGTCTCCTCGATATCCTCGTCGGTAGTGCGCGGGTTGATCGTGCAGAGGCGGAGGACGGGCCGGCCGTCGAGCATGGTCGAGGTGACCAGGGCGAAGCCTTCCGCCATCGTCGCTTCAACGATCCGGGCATGGAGCGCGTCGGCGTCGGTCTCGCCGAGACCGGGAAGGGCGCAGCGGAAGGTCACCACCGCGAGCTGGGCCGGCGTCACGATGATCCAGCCGCCCGACCGGCGGAGCGCCCGTTCGGCCAGCTCGGCCAGCGCGATGCCGCGGGCGATCGCGTTGCGGAAGGCGGCGAGGCCGAAGACCTGCAGCGACAGCCACAATTTCAGCGCCCGGAAGGAGCGGGTCAGCTGGATGCCGTGATTGCCGAAATTCACCTCTTCCAGCCCGCGCTCGGTGTCGCGGAGATATTCCGGCATCACCTGGAAGGTTTCGAGCAGCAGGCCGCGGTCGCGAAGCAGGACGCAGCCCGATTCGAAGGTCTGGAACAGCCATTTGTGGGGATCGAGCGAGAGCGAATCCGCCTCGCCGAGTCCGGCGAGCGCCGCCTTGCCCTGTTCGGTGAGGATGGCGGGCGCGCCATAGGCGCCGTCGACGTGGAGCCAGAGCCCCTGCGCGCGGCAGAAGGTCGCGAGACCGGCCAGCGGATCGACGGCGCCCGTATTGGTGGTGCCGGCATTGGCGACGACGCAGAAAGGGCGGAAGCCGGCTTCGCGATCCGCGGCGATGGCGGCGGCGAGGCTATCGAGCGGAAGGCGGAAATCGGCGTCCGAGGCGAGCATGCGTACCTGCTCCGGCGCGAAGCCGAGCACGGCGAGGCTGCGCGCCACCGACGAATGGGTCTGGTCGCTCAGATAGACGATGGCGCCTTCGCTGCGGTCGTCGAGGCGGGCATGGCGGGCGGCGGCGAGCGCGGTCAGATTCGCCATCGAGCCGCCGCTGACCATCAGCCCGCCCGCATTCTCCGGAAGGCCGCAAATCTGGCGGAGCCAGTCGACCACGACCAGTTCGACCTGCGCGGCAGCGGAGCCGGCGAACCAGGTGCCGGCGAAGACGTTGAACCCCGCCGCCAGCGCGTCGGCCATGGCGCTGACGAAATTGCCCGGGCTCGGCACGAAGGCGAAGAAGCGCGGATGGTTCACATGGAGCGTGTTCGGCAGCACGTCGCGACCGATGCGCTCGATCATGGCCAGTGGGTCGCCCGGCGCCTCCGGGACCGGCTCGCGAAGCAGAAGCTCAAGTGCCTCGCGCGGCGCCCTGCGGCCGACCGGGCCGTCGGCGAGGCCCTCTTCGTGGGCGACGAGAGCATCCACCACCGCATAACCGAGGCGGCGCATCTCCTCGGTCGAAAGCTGCAGTCGGTCGGGATCTGTGTCCATGCTCCGGCTATGGCCGAAGAAAAGGCACCAATGAAGCCCGCGGCTTCGTTCAGCTGAAACCGACTCGACAGCAGACGCGGTTTGATAGGATAACCGAAAAGGGGGGAAGCGGTGGCCGATCAAGCACGCGACACGTCGTTCGATCGTATCGCCATCCTCGTGCTGGCGGTCGAATGGGTCCTGTTCGGATCGATGCACTTTTCGGCGGTCGACGCGACCGTGGCGCAGATTCCGACCGACATATCCGACGTGATCAAGCACCATTTGGCGATCGTCACCGGCATAGCCGAGGTCGCCACCGGCATTCTCGTTCTCGTTCCGGAGCTCAGAAAAAAGGCGGCGGTGGCCTCGCTCGTGCTGCTGGGCCTGCTGGTTCCTGCGATGTATAAAATCCTGTCGAACCCGAGCTCCGTCGAAATCCTCGGCGCCGGAGCGACCGCGTTTCGGATTGTCCTGCTGCCCAACAACATCTTCATGGCGATCTGCGCCATCCATCTCTGGCGACATCCGGACGCCAGCCTGGCGCGGCCGGCTCGGCTTCCGCGGCGCGTGCGCCCGCGATGGAGCTTCGGCGATCCGGTGACCTTGATCGTTCCAGGCCTGCTGTTGATGGCCAATATCGCCGGCTTTCTGGCGGTGACGGTCGGCGCGGCTGGCCGGCTTGGGACGGCCTTTCTGTGGGCGATGGCCTGCATCGCCGTCGGGGCGCTGACCGGCTTCCTGTTCGGCGTGCCGCGCGCCAATCCGGCAGCGGCGACCGGTCCGTTCCTGCATAATACCAATGTCGAGGCGGTGTCGGACTGGCTGACCAAGATCCTGGTCGGCGTCGGCCTGGTCAATTTCCAGGCGATCGGCGGCTTCGTCGACCGGCTCGCCTTCGGCTTCGCCCACGCATCGTCCTCCGTCGCAGCGTTCGGGACCGCCCTGATCGTCTATTTCTTCGTGATCGGGATCATCCAGGGCTATGTCCTGACCCGCTTGTTCCTCGCGCCGCGCTTCGCGACCGTCTGAGCTTCAACCGCCGCCGGTCAGCGCCGCCGCCATCGCGGTCAGCCGCCGTACC
>JAQGLF010000195.1 GCA_028293025.1 Alphaproteobacteria bacterium | reverse complement strand
GAAATAAGCGGGCCGCTCCTCGCGCGCCACCTGCGGGAAATCGGCTTCCCAGAAGATTCGCCCCTCGACCATGTCCATGACGTAGAAGGGGGTGCCGATCACATCCTCGTCGAGGCAGAGGCCGTGCACGGGCGGCACCGGAAAGTCCTGGCCGGCCAGCGCCGCGAGCACCCGATATTCGCGCTCGACCGCATGGGCGCCCGGCAGCAGCTTGCCCGGCGGCTTGCGGCGCAGGACGTAGGAGCGGGCGGGCGTGGTCAGCCGATAGGTCGGGTTGGACTGGCCGCCGCGGAATTGCTCGACAGTCAGCGGGCCGGAAAAGCCCGGGACCTCGCGCGCCAGCCAGGCTTCGAGCCGCGCCCCGTCGAAGTCATAGCCGCTGCGAACCGGCATCGTCCCGCTATTCTGGGCGCTTCTGTCCATTCGTGCCTCTCCGCTTGCCGGTGCGCGGTTTACGTGAGGCAGCATCGGCGAGAAAGCGCTTCGGGGGAAGGGGGCGTGCTTCGACCGACACGTCTCGTTCCCCGGCGAAAGCCGGGGTCCAGCTTCCCTTCTGGCCCCCGGCCTTCGCCGGGGAACAATCTGAGTGAAGCCGCCCTAGGCCGGCACCGCAATCGGCTGCACCGCCTCCGGTCTTTCGCTTTTCAGCGCCAGCCGCGCCGCGTGGAGCAAAGGCTCGGTATAGCCCGAGGGTTGCGCCGCGCCTTCCAGGACCAGCGCCAGCGCCGTCTGGAAGGCGATGCTGCCGGCCGGGTCGAGGGCCATGGGGCGGTAGAAGGGATCGCCTTCGTTCTGCCGGTCGACCACCGCCGCCATCCGCGCCAGAGCCGCCTCCACCGCGTCGCGCGAGACGATCCCGTGCATCAGCCAGTTGGCGACATGCTGGCTGGAGATGCGGCAGGTGGCGCGGTCCTCCATCAGCCCGACATTGCGAATGTCCGGGACTTTCGAGCAGCCAATCCCCTGGTCCACCCAGCGGACGACATAGCCCAATATGCCCTGGAGATTGTTCTCCAGCTCCTCGCGCACGTCGTCGGCGCTCCAGCTGTGCGCCTCGGCGACCGGGATGGTCAGCAGCCCCTCCAGCTTGGCCGGCGTCCGCGACGCGATCTCGCGCTGCCGCTCGGCGACGTCGATCCGGTGGTAGTGAACGGCGTGCAGCGTCGCGGCGGTGGGGGAGGGGACCCAGGCGGTGCTCGCCCCGGCCAAAGGATGGGCGATCTTCTCGGCCAGCATGGCGGCCATGAGGTCCGGCATCGCCCACATGCCCTTGCCGATCTGCGCCCGGCCGGCGAAGCCCGCGGCCAGCCCGACGTCGACATTATTGTCCTCATAGCTGCGCAGCCAGGCCGAGGCCTTCATCTCGCCTTTGCGGATCGCCGGGCCGAGCCGCATCATCGTGTGGATCTCGTCGCCGGTGCGGTCGAGGAAGCCGGTGTTGATGAACGCCACCCGCTCGCGCACCGCGTGGATGGTGGCGGCGAGGTTGGCGCTGGTCCGGCGCTCCTCGTCCATCACGCCGATCCGGATCGTGTGGCGGGGCAGGCCGAGCAGATCCTCGGTGCGGTCGAACAGGCGGTTGGCGAAGGCCGCTTCCTCGGGCCCGTGCATCTTCGGCTTGACGATATAGATCGCGCCGGCCGGGCTGTTCGCCCGCTTGCCCCGCAGGTCGTGAAGCGCGATCAGCGAGGTCAGCACCGCGTCGGCGAGGCCCTCCTGCACCTCCTCGCCGTCGATCCGCATCATCGGGTTCGTCATCAGATGGCCGACATTGCGCACCAGCATCAGCGCCCGGCCGCGCAGGGTCAGCATGCCGCCGTCCGGCGCATGATAGGTGCGGTCCGGTGCCAGCCGCCGCTCCGTCTCCCGCCCGTCCTTGGCGAAGCGGGCGGCGAGCGTGCCCTTCATCAGCCCGAGCCAATTGCGGTAGACGAGGATCTTCTCCTCCGCGTCGACCGCGGCGACCGAATCCTCCGCGTCCATGATCGCGGTCAGCGCGCTTTCGAGCAGGATGTCGGCGACGCCGGCTCCGTCCTCGCGGCCGATCGGATGGGCGGGATCGAGGATGATCTCGACATGGAGATTGTGGTGGCGGAGCAGGATCGCGCCGTCGCGCCAGCCTGCAAGCAATGCCGGATCGGCGAGGGTGCCGCGATCGGTGACGAGCCGCCCCTGCTCGACGCGATATTCGCCGACTTCGGTGTGGCTGCCGTCGGTCAGAGGCGCGATCTCGTCGAGGAAGCGGCGGCCCCAGGCGATCACCCGCCGCCCGCGCTCCGCATCGTAGCCGCCCGGCCACGGCGCATCGCCAAGCGCGTCGGTGCCGTAGAGCGCGTCATAGAGGCTGCCCCAGCGGGCATTGGCGGCGTTCAGCGCATAGCGGGCATTGTTGACCGGCACGACAAGCTGCGGCCCGGCGATCGCGGCGATCTCCGGATCGACCCCGTCGGTGCCGATGGTGAAGGGCGGCGGCGCGTCGACGAGGTAGCCGATCTCGCGCAGGAACTCCTCTTCCTCGGCCGGCGAGGGCGCCCGGCCGTCCAGATCCTCGTTGCGCGCGTCGATCCGCGCCTGAAGGTCCTCGCGCCGGCGCAGCAGCCGCTTGTTCTCGGGCGTCAGCTCGCGCAGCAAAGCCGAGAAGCCGGACCAGAAGGCGTTCGCGCCGATGCCAGTCCCCGGTAGCGTTTCGTCCTCGACGAAACGGCGCAAAGCCGGGTCCAGCTCGATGCCCGAGATCAGCTCGTAATCAGCCAAGGCTGTTTTCCTCATGCGGCCGTGCATGCGGTTCCTGCTCCATCATTGGGGTGTCAGCAAGGGACGGAAACTCCTCCCTCCTTGAAGGGGAGGGTAGGGTGGGGGTGTCGGGCGTTTGAGATGATTCTCGGTGGCCGAACCCCTCACCATGAGGCGCTGGCTCGTCCCCCAGACGAGCCTAAGCCGCGCCTCATCCTCTCCCCGCTGGAGAGAGGGCGTTAGCGCCCTCCTAGTGCAAACTCTCCGCCGCGATCGAGTAGCGCAGGGTCGCGGAGCGGCTCTCGGGGCAGCGGCTGAGCCGGGTCCATTCGGTGCGGGCCCTGCGCTCGTCCTCGAAGGGGCCGGCCATCGTCCCGGTGCCGGGGACGAGGGCGCGGAAGTCCGGCCCTTCATATTCCCCCCCGATCACCCAATAACGCTTGGTCATGACTCGGACTCCTATTCTGCCGCTTCGACGGTGATGAACTGCTCGGCTTCGGTCGAATCGGCGAGCGCTGCGGTCGACGCCTCGCCGCCCGAGACGGTCTGGGCGACGAGGTCGAAATAGCCGGTGCCGACCTCCCTTTGGTGGCGGGTCGCGGTGTAGCCGGCCGCCTCGCTGGCGAACTCGGCCTGCTGGAGCTCGGAATAGGCCGCCATGCCGCGGTCGCGATAGGCGCTGGCCAGCTCGAACATCGAATGGTTGAGGCTGTGGAAGCCGGCCAGAGTGACGAACTGGAACTTGTAGCCCATCGCCCCCAGCTCGCGCTGGAAGCGGGCGATCGTCGCGGGATCGAGCTTCGCCTGCCAGTTGAACGAGGGCGAGCAATTATAGGCCATCATCTTGCCCGGATATTCGCGCTGCACCGCCTCGGCGAAGCGCCGCGCCTCGTCCAGATTTGGGTGGCTGGTCTCCCACCAGATAAGGTCGGCATGGGGTGCGAAGGCGAGGCCGCGCTTGATGCAATGGTCGAGGCCGGTCCCTTCGCGCAGCCGGAAGAAGCCTTCTGGCGTGCGCTCGCCGGTCAGGAATTCATGGTCGCGTTCGTCGACGTCGGAGGTGATCAGCTTCGCGCTCTCGGCGTCGGTGCGGGCCACGACCAGGGTCGGGACGCCGCAGACGTCGGCCGCCAGCCGCGCCGCGCCCAAGTTGCGGATATGCGCCTGGGTCGGGATCAGCACCTTGCCGCCGAGATGGCCGCACTTCTTCTCGCTGGCGAGCTGGTCCTCGAAATGGACGGCGGCGGCGCCCGCCTCGATATAGGCTTTCATGATCTCGAAGCAGTTGAGCGGGCCGCCGAAGCCGGCCTCGGCGTCGGCGACGATCGGCACGAACCAGTCGCGTTGCGCGCCGCCCTCGGCATGCTCGATCTGGTCGGCGCGCTGCAAAGTACGGTTGATCCGCCGGCACAGCTCCGGCCCGGCATTGGCCGGATAGAGCGACTGGTCGGGATACATGGCGCCGGCGGTGTTGGCGTCGGCGGCGACCTGCCAGCCGGAGAGATAGATGGCCTTGAGACCGGCACGGACCATCTGCATGGCCTGGTTGCCGGTGACGGCGCCCAAGGCCTGGACATGATCCTCGCTCCCGAGCAGCTTCCACAGCCGCAGCGCGCCGCGCCGGGCGAGCGTGTGATCGATGGCGACGGAGCCGCGCAGCCGCTCCACCTCCGCCGCAGTGTAGGGCCGCACGATGCCGCGGAAGCGGCCGGCGGGGGCGGGGACGAGATGGTCGAAGGCGTTCATTGCAGGCTCCGGCTTGGAAGGTGCGGCGATGAAAGCCCGAAACGCGGCTCGGGGCGCGTGGAAAGAGGTCGTGAAGTCACAGCACGACTTGCGATTTCTGTAAATTTATGACAATGTTCTGGCCATGGCGGCGCCCGAACGAAAGCTCTATCTCGGCGGCCGCATCCGCCGGCTGCGGCGCGAGCTCGGCCTCAACCAGAGCGCGATGGCGGCGGAGATCGGCATCTCCCCCTCCTATCTCAACCATCTCGAGCGCAACCAGCGGCCGGTGACGGCGCAGGTGCTGCTCCGCCTGGCCGAAATCTACAATGTCGAGCTTCGGACCTTCGCCGCCGACGGGCCGGACGGCACCGGCGTCGACCAGCTCGCCGAGATCTTCGCCGATCCGATGTTCGCCGATCTCGGCATTCCGCGCTACGAATTGCTGGAGGTGGCGGACAATGCCCCGTCAGTCGCGGACGCCGTGTCGCGCCTTTATGCGGCGATGGTCGAGCGGCGGCAGCATCCGGTCGGCGGCGCGCCCGACGAGACGAGCCTGATCACCCCTGAATCCTGGGTGCGCGACTATATCCAGGCGCAGCGCAACCATTTCCCCGACATCGAGGAGGCGGCGGAGACCCTGTCCGGCGCGCTCGGCGACCCGGGCGGCGCCTTCGAGGCGCTGCGGCGGCGGCTGAAGGAAGGGTTCGGCGTCGAAGCGCGGATCGTGCCGCCCGAATTGCTCGATTTCGCCAGCCAGAGCTACGACCTCCACCGCAAAAGGCTGATGCTCTCGGCGCTGCTGCGCCATGAAAGCCGCATCTTCGGCGCCGCCTATCAGCTCGCTCTGTTCGAGCTCGCGCCTTTGCTGAACCGGCTGATCGAGGCGGCCGGCGCGCCCGACGCGCCCACCCGGCGGCTGCTCCACATGTCGCTCGCCAATTACGCCGCCGGCGCGATCATGATGCCCTACGGCCGCTTCCTCGCCGCCGCCGAGAAGCAGCGCTACGACGTCGACCGGCTCTGCGCCCTGTTCTCAGCCAGCGTCGAGCAGGTGTCGCACCGGCTGACCACGCTCGGCCGCGCCAGCGCGCGCGGCATCCCCTTCTTCATGCTGCGGGTCGATGCGGCCGGCAACATCTCGAAGCGCTTCGCCGGCGAATCCTTCCCCTTCTCCCGCTTTGGCGGCACCTGCCCGCGCTGGAACCTCCACGCCGCCTTCCAGACGCCGGGCCGCGTCGCCACCCAGATCGTCGAGACTCCGGACGGCGCGCGCTTCTTCACCATCGGCCGCACTGTGGAGCGCGCCGTCCGGCTCGACCCGCGCGAATCCTCGCAGCTCGCCATCGGCCTCGGCTGCGACGTCCGCCACGCGCCGAACATCGTCTATGCCGACGGGCTGGATCTGGCTAAGCCGCTGGTGACGCCGATCGGCCCCGCTTGCACCATCTGCCCCCGCATCCGCTGCCCTCAGCGCGCGGCGGCGCCGGCGGGGCGGACGCTGGCGGTGCGGGAAACGGAGAAGACGATTTCGCCTTATCCATTCCTGGGGGGATAATTTCTTCGGTCATTGCGAGGAGCGGAGCGACGAAGCAATTCAGCCGGTGCTCGCGATATGCTCAGCGCTATTGCCGCGCTTCGCTCGCAATGACGGGAAGAGGCATTGCACCGCCGCGGCGCGCTCTTATGCTGCGACCGTTCGCTCGGGAGAGACAGATGCGCCTGCTGATCGCCCTCCTCCTGCTGCTCGTCGCCGCGCCCGTGGCCGCCCAGGAAATGATCCTCCTCCATCCCGCGCGCGTGTTCGACGGGGTCGATCCGCGGCCGCACGAGGGCTGGTCGGTGCTCGTCCGCGGCGAGCGGATCGAGGCGGTCGGACCGGACGTCGCCGCGCCGCCGGGCGCGCAGACCATCGGGCTGCCCGGCATGACCCTGATGCCGGGCATGATCGAGGGCCATTCGCACCTCTTCCTCCACCCCTATAACGAGACCAGCTGGGACGATCAGGTGCTGAAGGAGCCGCTGGCTTTGCGCACCGCCCGCGCCGTCAACCACGCTCGCGCCACTTTGATGGCCGGCTTCACCACCACCCGCGACCTCGGCACCGAGGGCGCCGGCTATGCCGATGTCGGCTTGAAGCTGGCGATCGAGCAGGGGATCGTGCCGGGGCCGCGCATGCTGGTCGTCACCCGCGCAATCGTCGCCACCGGCGCCTACGGGCCAAAGAATGCCGAGCCCGAATTCGCCGCCCGCGGCGCCGAGGAGGCGGACGGTCCCGGCCTGATCGCCGCCGTCCGCCGCCAGATCGGCGCCGGCGCCGACTGGGTGAAGCTCTACGGCGACTATCGCTGGCGGCCGGGCGAGCCGAGCCGCCCGACCTTCACCCTCGACGAGATGAAGATGGCGGTCGAGGCCGCACACAGCGCCGGCCGCAAGGTCGCCGTCCATGCCGGTACGGTCGAGGGCATGCGCCGCGCCATCCTCGCCGGCGCCGACACGATCGAGCATGGCGATGCCGGCACGCCGGAGATCTTCCGGCTGATGAAGGAGCACGGCACCGGCTATTGCCCGACCGTGGCCGCCACCGACGCCATCACCCATTATCGCGGCTGGAACGGGCTGGCGCCCGAGCCGCAGGCGATCAAGGACAAGCGCGCCAGCTTCGCGGCGGCGCTGGCGTCGGGCGTCGCGATGTGCGTCGGCGGCGACGTCGGCGTCTTCCCGCATGGCGAGAATGCCCGCGAGATGGAGCTGATGGCGGCTTACGGGATGCGGCCGGTCGACGTGCTCATCGCGGCGACGTCCGGCAATGCGCATATCTTCGGCATCGACGACAAGGTCGGTGCGGTGAAGCCGGGCCTGCTCGCCGATCTCGTCGCCGTCGACGGCGATCCGACCCGCGACATAGCGGCGGTGCGGGCGGTGCGGCTGGTGATGAAGGGCGGCAAGATCTACCGGGGACCTTAGGCTGTATCGGCATTCGGTCCCCACGCGCTTCGCGCAGGGAGGAAAGTGCCCAAGCGGCACTTCTCTACGCCCATCCTAGAGGATCGTGGTTACCTTCTGGCCCGCGCTCCAGACCTCGCAAACCGGGCAATCGGCATCGTCGCGCGCGGCCTGCACCGCCTGCTTGTCGCCCGGCGCCAGCATGTCCTTGGTTTTCACGATGATGCCGCCTGCCTTGGCCAGCTTGTTCACTCGATAATGCTTCATCACGCGCCTCACGGAGTACCGGCAGAATGCCGCGAAGGCCATTCGATGGCAAGCCGGGATGGAGGGGTTATCGGCGTTCATCCCGGGCGGGGCTGTCCGCCACCTGCTCCCGGGCATGCGCGTCGAGGCGGAGCGCCTGGTCCTCGAAGCGGTCGAAGCCCCACAAGCGGGCGGCCCGGAAGATCGGGACGATGCGGGCGACGCGCAGGCAGGCGGCGAGATGCTCGCCGGTGCGGCCGATCGTCTTCAGATAGGCGCCGCGATAGGTGTTGGAGATCAGGGTCTCGACGCTGTCGACCCCCTGCAGCCGTTCGATCGAGGGGACGCCCGTTCCCTCCTCCGCCTGGCGGAGCAGATAGATGGCGGCGAGCGGCAGCGGCGCGGGCGCGCGCCGCTCGCTCGGCACGTCATATTTGTCCAGAGCGTCGAACGAGCGGTCATATTCGCCGGCGGCGCGGCCGCTCGCCTCGAGCGCCTCGCGCCACAGCCTCAGGCGCGGGATGCCGGGATAAGCGAGCGCGCGGCCGGTCTCGTCGAAGCCGATGACGCAGACGTCGTCGCTGAGGATGCGGTGGCCGCGGTCGTGGAACCAGGCGGCGATGGTCGACTTGCCGGCGCCCGAATGGCCGGAGAAAGCGACCGCGCGGCCGTCCATCTCGATCGCATTGGCGTGGAGGGGCAGGAGGCCGCGCTGGTGGAGCAGGGCGCCGAGCGCCGAGCCGAGCAGGAACAGGCGGACGTTGCGGTCGGAAGCGCCCGCCGCCGGCTCGACCAGGATCTCGCGCCCGTCCCGGATCAGGAAGCGGCCGACGTCGGGGACGCGCAGCAGCGTGCCGGCGTCGCTGACCGAGTAACCGGCAATGCCTTCCGCGTCCGCGCCCGTCTCGCCCAATCGGATGTCGACCTGCGCTTCCCCGTCCCCCTCGGCACGCGGCAGCTCCTCCAGCGCGATTTCGGAGCCGATGCGCAGGCCGAACACGGCGTAGAGGGCGCCGCCGCCGGTCACCGCGCCGCCACGATGAAATGGCCCGCCGAAAGGCCGGTGAGGAGGGCGACCCGGTAGCGGGCGATCACCCGCGGATCGGACCAGCCGCCTTCGGGCCAGTCGCGGACGAGCGTACGCAGCAGGCCGACGTCGACGATCGCCGAAGCGGCGGGATCGGCGGCGATCCGGTCGATCAAGGCCGAGATGCCGGGAAGGTCGCGGCTTATGCCTTCCGCCCAGTCCGCGGCCTGATAGCCCTTGCGCCGCTCGTCGAGCACGGCCGGCGGCAGCCGGTCGGCGAGGGCGGCGCGGGCGAGCGGCCGCCGCACGCCCTTCTTCAGCAGCAGGTCGATCGGCAAGGAGAGGCAGAAGTCGATCAGGCGGGTGTCCGCGCTCGGGTCGCGCTTGTCGAGCCCCCAGCCGGCGAGCACGCCCTTGCGATATTGGCCGAAATCCATTTCCTGGAGCGCCTGCACGGTCTCGGCGAAATTGTCGGCGGGCCGCCGCGCCGGCCCCAGCTTCTCCGCCTCCTGCCGCCGGGCCACCGACTCGCGAAGGTCCGGATGGAGGGGCGTCGACTCGCTCAGCTCCGCGACCGAGCTGAGCCGCCGCAGCCGCCGCCAGAGGCCATCCGGCAGCCACGGCCCGAAGGAATTGGCGGCGATGCCGCGCAGCCGCGCCTTGCGCCCGGCGAGCATCAGGCCGGCCTCGCGGGCCCAGGCGAGGACACGGCCCTGCCGCAGATAGTCGGCGAGGAGGTTGTGCGGCGCCGCGCTGATCGTCCAATTGCCGATCTCGCCGGTGAGCAGGATGCGCGCGCCGCTTGCCCGGGCGGCGTCGCGGATCTGCGCCAGCCAGACATGGTTACACAGATTGTAGAGCGGCCGGTCATAGGCGGCGACAGAGCGGTCGAGGTCGGCGATCGGGGAGCGGGCCTCATTTTCGATCGGCCGGTGCACGATATTGGGGTGGAAGGCGGCGGTCGCCGCGGCGATCGGCCCTTCGTCGCTGAACCGGTTCCGGGGGCTTTCCCCGCCATAGACCGCGCGCGGCACGGAGGTGAAGGCGAGCACGGTTCCTCCCGTCGGTGCGAGCAGCCGCGCCGCGGTGGCGGCGACGGCGCTGCTGTCCCAGCCGCCGCTGAGATGGCTGGCCACCGTGCCCCCGGCCCCGCGCAGGCGGGCGGCGACGGCGCGGTCGAGCGTCTCGCGATAGGCGTCGACATAATCGTCGAAGCGCTTGAGGCGCAGCTCGCGGCGCCGCGGCTGCCAGAAGCGCCGGCTGCGCTCCCCCGCGGGCGTGACGACCAGCACATGGCCCGGCTCGACTCGCGCCACCCCCTCGTAAAACGTGCCGGGGCCGCGCTGCGGCAGTCCGCCGACGAAGTGGAGCATGGCTTCCGCGTCGGCACGGCGCGTCGGCGCGGCGAGCGCGTGGAAGCCGCGCGGCATCGAGGCGAAGGCGAAATAGCCGTCGCCGCGATGCCAGAAGAGCGGGCGCTGACCGAGCGGATCGCGGGCCAGGACAAGGCTGGATGCGCGGGAATCGAACCAGGCGAAGGCATAATCGCCGGCGAGGCGGTCGACCGCTTCTTCGCCCCAGCGCTCCAGCGCGGCCAGCAGCAAAGCGCTGTCGGCGAGGGATGCGGTACCGACAAGGCCGAGCGCCGCCGCCAGTTCATCGCGATTGTCGAGGCGGAGGTCGCAGACGAGGGCGAATCGCCCGTCGCCGCCGACCAGGGGCTGCCGGTCCCATTCGTCTTCGGGCAGCAGCCGATAGAGGTTGCGGCCCAAAGCGAGCGGCCCGAGTCGGGCAATTGCGCAATCGTCGGGTCCGTAATCGGCCAGCGCCGCCACCATCGTGCGGCACGAATCGGCCGGATCCCGGCTCGAGCCCAGCGACCAGAAACCAGCGATCGCACTCATAGAAAAAAGCCCCCCGCCGCGAAAGCGGGGAGCTTGATCGGGTAAAATCCTAGAGGGTCAGGAAGCCTGGAAGCCGCCGCCGCCATCGGGCACGGAGGCCTTCTGGCTCTCCGCCGCACCGGCCAGGAGCCGCTGCATCTCCGGACGGATCCACTCGCGCTTCTCAACGCATCCCTTGGAAATCTCACTGTTGGTCTTCACGATCGTCTCCCTGCTTCCCTATCCCTGTTACTCAAAAATTTCCCGATTTCAAGCCGATTTGCGAAAGACTCAGCGACCGGCCGGCGAAGCGAGCGGCGCCACCGCGATTCCGAACAGCCGCCACTGGCCGTTGATGTTCTGGAACAGCAGGTCGAAACCGATCTGTGCGGGGCGCAATGGGAAGCTGCCCCGGATCCGCAGCAGATTGTTCTGGACGATGCCCTCCTGATAGGCCGGGACCACGACCAAAGTGTTGCCGAGGTCGATGCGCTGCGCCCGCAGCGCCTGGAAGATGCCGCCCAGGGTCGCCGCCGAATTGTTCGTCTGGAAGCTGGGCGATCCGAGGTCCC
>JAQGLF010000166.1 GCA_028293025.1 Alphaproteobacteria bacterium | reverse complement strand
TGCCGCACGTCCGCGGCGCCGTCTCGGCCGCCCGCACCGAGCAGCCGAACACCGCCAACAGCCAGTTCTTCATCATGCTGTCGCCGAAACTGACGCTCGACGGCCAGTATACGGTGTTCGGCCGGGTGATCGGCGGCATGCCCTATGTCGACCAGATCGAGAAAGGCGAGCCGCCGGCCAACCCGACCCGCATCCTCCAGGCCTCGCTCGCCGCCGACCATCTGGCGCCGCCCGCCCCGTCGTCGCAGATGGCCGCGGCGCCGGCCCACGCCCCGGCGTTGATCACGCCCGGAGGCGCGGCGATCGGCGGCCATGCCGCCGCCGGCCCGGCGATGCCGCCGCCGCCTTCGATCCGCCTGCCGGACCCGCCCGCGCCGCACCCCCGCAAGCCGTCATAATAAGGCGCTTGTGCGCGTCGACCTGTTCGACTTCGCGCTTCCGCCCGAGCGCGTCGCCCTGAGGCCGGCCAGCCCGCGCGACGCCGCGCGTCTGCTGGCGGTGGTGCCGCATGGCCTCGCCGACCATGTCGTCTCCGATCTGCCGCGCCTGCTGCGCGCGGGCGACGTGCTCGTGTTCAACGATACCAAGGTGATCCCCGCCCAGCTCGAAGGGCGGCGCGGCGCGGCGCGGATCGGCGCGACGCTCCACAAGCGCGAGGGCCCGCGCGACTGGCGCGCCTTCGTCCGCAACGCGAAACGGGTGCGCGAGGGCGACCGGATCGACTTCGGCGCCGGCGTCGCCGCGATCGCGCGGGAGAAAGGCGAGGACGGCGCGATCCTGCTCTCCTTCGAGGGCGGCGAGCCGGTCGAGCTGCTGCTCGCGCGAGCGGGGCGGATGCCGCTGCCGCCTTACATCGCCGGCCGGCGCGCCGCCGATGCGCGCGATGCCGAGGATTATCAGACGATGTTCGCGCGCGAGGAGGGGGCCGTGGCGGCGCCGACGGCGGCGCTTCATTTCACGCCGGGGCTGGTCGAGGCGTTGCGGGCGGCGGGGATCGGGCTCGAGACGCTCACCCTCCATGTCGGCGCCGGCACCTTCCTGCCGGTCAAGGCGGAGGACATTTCCGGCCATGTCATGCACAGCGAATGGGGCCGGATCGACGCGGCGGCCGCCGACCGGCTGAACGCGGCGCGGGCGGCGGGCGGCCGGGTGATCGCAATCGGCACCACCTCGCTCCGCCTGCTCGAAAGCGCCGCGGCCGAGGACGGGCGCGTGCGTCCGTTCGAAGGCGACACCGCCATCTTCATCACGCCCGGCTACCGCTTCCGCGCCGTCGACGGGCTGCTCACCAACTTCCATTTGCCGCGCTCGACCCTGTTCATGCTGGTCTCGGCTCTGATGGGGCTGGAGCGGATGCAGGCGGCCTACGCACATGCGATCGAGACGGGCTATCGCTTCTACAGCTATGGCGATGCGAGCCTGCTGCTGCCGGGCTAGCCTCCCTGGCCGTCCTGCGCCTCAGCCGCGTCGATGAAGAAGTGCCAGTCGATCCAGCGCTGCCGGCCGCCGTCAGCGGCGCGCCAGGATCGGCGAACCTCGTCCGGAGCCAGCGCCAGATGCCGCGCCACCGCGGCGATGCCGTCCTCGACGCCGCCGCCTTCGGTCATCGCCTCAAGGAAGCGGTAATGCGGCGCGCTGAGCGGGATGGTGCGGGTGACGTAATCGGACCGCACCAACGCCGCGAAGCTCTGTCGGGCGGGCGGCAAGGGCGCGGGCTGGTCGAGGCGGACCGCATGATAATAAGCGGGGACGGGGAAATCATAGGCGCCGAGGGCGAAGCAGGGCTGCAGGCGGAGCCGTTCGTCGGGCGTGGCGGCGCGGGCGAACGGCTTGCCTTCGTGGCCGGGCGCATCGAACATCGCGAAGACCGCACGTTCGAAGCGGGCGAGATCGACCATGAAATCGGCCCAGGTCTCGCGCTTTTCCGGCGGCGCGTCGCGGTCGGGTCGGGTCTCCTCCAGCCAGGACGGGAAGCGCCGGCCGAGATCGTAGAGGGTATGGCTTTCGGGCGGCCTCTCGCGCAGATAATCGGCGACGAAATCGTCGAAGAGCGGCGCGCCCAGCGCATGGCCGGTCGCGGGGAATTGCTCGCGCATGCAGCTCGCGATCCGCTGGAAATAGCCGCGCTGGTAGACCGCCAGCCCCTCGGCGGCGCTCAGCCCCGGCGAGGAGGCCAGCAAGCGATCGATCTCGTCGCGCCCGGCCCGGCGCGGGAAGGCGATCGCGTCGTGCATCCAATGCTGGACCGATTGCAGTGCCGCCGCTTCGCCGCTCACGCTTCCTCCAGCAAGTTGCTGTCCATCACCCGAGGCACCAGGAATCCGACCGGGTTGGAGATTCGATCGGCGCCGCTTCGGACCGGCTCGGCGGGTGCCGGCGCGGCCGCGCCGCCCATATGGAGCTCGGCCTTGAGCAATTCGGCATGGCATTCGGCGAAGGAGGGGATGTCGCCGTCCCATTCGAGCAGGGTGGCGGCGCCGCCGGTCCGGGCCCAGGCGAGACGGAACAGGTCCCACACTTCGGGGCGCACCGGCCGGTCGTGGGTGTCGATGATATAGGTGCCGCGATGCTGGTGGCCGGCCAGGTGCATCTGGACGACGCGGTCGCAGGGGAAGGCCTCGATATAGGCGGCGGGGTCGGTGCCGGCATTGAAGCAGCTGACATAGACGTTGTTGACGTCGAGCAGCAGCCCGCATCCGGTTTCCTCGGCGAGCCGGTGCAGATATTCGGGCTCGTCCATCGTCGAATGGGCGAAGCGGACATAGCTGCTCGGATTCTCGAGGATCAGCGGCCGGCCGAGGACATCCTGCACCTGCCGGACCCGCGCCGCGACATGGCCGAGGCTCTCCTCAGTCAGCGGCATCGGCAGCAGATCGTGCGAGTTGAGGCCGAGCACGCCGGTCCAGCACAGATGGTCGCTGATCCAGGCCGGCTGGACCTCGTCGGCGAGCCGCTTCAGCCGCGCGAGATAGTCGAGATTGAGGGGGTCGACGCTGCCGATCGACAGCGAGACGCCGTGCAGCACCAAAGGATAAAGCTCCGCGATCCGGCGGATGACGGCGCGGGGCCTGCCGCCCGAGTCCATGAAATTCTCGGAGATCGCCTCGAACCAGTCGACCGGCGGCCGCTCGGCGAGGATCTGCTCGAAATGGACGTTGCGAAGGCCGAGGCCGAGACCGAGCCGGGGCAGATCCGCGATCGCCGTCCGCATCGCGGAAACTTGCGCTTCTAGCTGCAGCCGCCGGCGCCGCTCATGCCGCTGCTGCCGCAGGCGGTCATGTTGCTGCGCAGCTGATTGCCGTTGGTGATCCAGAGATAGGTCGGCCCGGTCGCGGCGAACGGCGCCGGCGGCGCGCCGAGGCTTTCCGGCAGGTCCCGATGGACGTCGCTGGTCTCCGTCTTGGCGAGCAGCGCCTCACGGCGCTCGGGCCATTGCTCCGCGAACACCGCCCGCGCGCGCAGCCACACGCTCTTGCCCTGATTGGGGCCGTTGGTGCTGAACCGTTCGGCGTTGATCGGCGTCGCGCACGAGCCCAGCGAGCGGCACTCGTTCTTGGCCGGCCGGTTCATTTCCTCGGCCGTGCCGTAGAGGCCGCAGCCGCCCTGATTCCGGCACTGATTCTGGACGTGGCACGTATGGTCCGCCGTCGTCGCGCAATAGCCTTGGCCCGCGCAGGCATTTGCCTTGCCGCCCGGAGGGCCGGTCAGGCCGTAACGGTCCGAGCCCCTGCAGCTGTTCAGCCCCATGCACGAATGCAGCGGCAGCCCCGCCGGCTGAGGCCCGATGCTGGTCGGGAACAGGGGGGCGTCGGCATAGGGATAGGGGGTCGGTACGGGCTGGCCAGGCTGGGGCATCTCTTTTCCTCTTCGCGCGGAGGCTGGGTTCGGGTCAGGCTTCGGCGTCGCGCCAATATTGGGAGACGTCGGGCAGGTGCATCGGTTGACCGCCGGTGCCCGTCGCGGTGAGCGCCACGCCGATATAATAGATGACGTCGCCCATCACGCTCACCATCGGACCGCTCGGATCGTCGTTGATGATGTTCTGCGCCGCGGCGATCGCCTGGTTGCCGAGCTCGGTCAGCGCGACGAACGAGGAGGCCTGCGGCCCGAGGTCGATATTCTCGAAGGTCGGGCCCATGAACTTGCCGCCGCCGACCGGGATGTTGCGGATCGTCTTGATATATTTGTCGAGCACCCAGATCATCGAGCGGTGCATGCCCTCGTTGAAGAACAGCTTCTGGGAGGCGGCCGGCACCCGGTAGACCGTCTCCGTCATGATCAGCATGTACTGGAAGCAGCCGCTGCAGAAGGCGGAGATCAGCTGCAGCTCGGCCGGATAGCCGCTGCTCGTCGGATTGTCCGGAAAGGCGATGACCACCTCCGCCAGCTCGAGTTCGAACTGGCTCACCGCCGGCACGATCGGCTTCGGCGGCGGCGGGTCGGCGGGCAGCGATTCCGTGGTCGTCGCATATTCCGCGAACTGGGCCTGCAACCTCAGGAACTTCACATAATGCGACTGCTCGTCCTTGGTCGGATCGTCGTCCGAACCGGGGCCGACGTCCGGCACCGGGCAGCCCTCGCCCTGGTCGCAGATCGTGTCGATCGCCTCGGCCGCATCCTGAAGCGTCTGGATGGTCAGCAATTCGCTGAGGCCGGCATGGCTGTCGGCGTGATCGGGATAGACGGCCGCTTGCGCGCCGCTCGCATAGGAATCCGCTTGCGCCCAGGCCGGAATCGGCACCGGCGGCGCCGGCTTCCAGGGGTCGAACTTCCCGGCCGGATAGACGGTGTCGGTGTTGTTGGGCGAATAATTATAGGGCTGGATCGCCTGCGCCTGCTCCTGCGGCGGGCGCTGCTGGAAATCGGCATCGGTGAGGAACTTCGTGCGCAGCAGGCAGCGTATGTAGGAATAGAATTGGCCGATCGTCTGCCAGTTGCGGTCCTCCGGCGTGATGTCCCACCGCTCGGGATATTCGATCTGTAGGAAATGCCACAATTGCTCGAAGCTGAAGCGGGACAGCGGGATCAGCACCGCCGTCTGGCCGTCGGGGCCGCGCGGGCCCTGCGGATTGTGATAGGGCAGGCCGGTCGGATATTGGTCCGGCGCCTTGCCGTAGAGCAAGGGCGCGACGCCCAGCGCGTAGAGCACGTTGGACGCGAGCGACATGTGCAGCATCTCTTCGATGGCGACGCTCATCACCGTGCCGCCGGCCTTGTTGGCGAAGAGCTGCTCGGGGCCGATATTCTCGCCGCTCTCCGCGTTCCGGTTGAGCGAATAATAAGCGTAGAGATAGATCGGGATGGTCGCGATCTCGATCTCGATCGCGGTCTGGAGGTTGGCCTTCAGCTGGGCCAGCACCTCGTCGCGGTTGCTGTGCGAGTCGAGCCAGTCGACGAACCGCGCCTCGGCGGGGGTCAGCGGCGTGATCGGGTCGGGCTGGGCCACCGGGGCCGGGGCGGCCGGCACGAGCGTGCTCATGCCCCGATCTGCTCGGCGCGGATCATGGCGAGGTCGGCGCCCGGCGCCGCGCCGGTGACCTTGGTCAGCGTGTTGGTGGTGATGTGGGGGAAGCTGACCAGGGTGAGCAAACCCGATCCCGGCGGGACGGCGATCGGAATCGCCATCAGGATGGTCTGCGTATATTGCAGCTGGGTATAATCGCCCCCGAACGCCTCCAGCCAATAGGTCGCCGAATAGCGCGTGACCTTCGCATGCTGCTGCTCGAAGCCGATATTGGTCGGCGGGATGCCGCCGTTGAAGGTATCGACGTTGAGCTCGATATAATTGGTCGGCACGTTGATGCCGACAGCCGTCGTCAGCGGCAGATTGGGATTGAGCGTGAAGGCCGGGTCCAGATTGCCGTCGCCCTTGGTCGTATAGGGCGCGGTGCCGATTCCGACCGGCAGCACCTGGAGCGGAGGCGCGATGACCGGCGGGCCGGCGATCGGGGCCGTGAACGTCCCGCTCGCCAGGATCGAATTGCCGTGCGGAACGGACATTTGCTTGATGAGGTTATATTGCTGCGTCGGCGGGCTGCTGTTCGGGATCGGCGTGTCGCCATAGGGCCCGACATATTGCTGCCTGTCCGACAGGAACAGCCACGAGCCGTTCTCGGCATGGACGAGCTGGTCCTTGGCCGGTCCGGCGGCGATATAGATGCGCTGCTCGTAGAACAAAGTGTTCGAGACCTGGGTGCCGAGCCCGCCGCGGTTCGGCGCGGTGCCGTGGATCGCCGCGAAGGTGATCTCCTCGTAATAAGGCATGCTCTTGAGGATGTAGCCCTCGGGCGAGGAGGGATCGACCTGCGGCAGGATCATCAGATTGTACGAATAGGGGCTGTCCGGGCCGCCCCTATTGGTGCCGGCGAGGTTCTGGTTGGTCCAGGTGCCGACCAGATGCTGGAGCGGCCCCAGCGCGTCGGTCGGCGCCGGTGGATTGGCCTGCGCCGGCTCGTTGATCAGCGGCCTGCTCAAATCGGGCGGAACCACCGGCATCGTCATCGGCTGGGCGGGCTGGGCCTGATTCGGTATCGCTATCGTGGCCATTTTCAGCTCCTTTCGCGAGCGCAGCAAGTCGCCTCCGCAAACGCAATGCGGATCGACTGGAAATACTTAAGCCAACCTTGGCGGGCCTGAAAAGCTCGAGAACCCCTCCCCGTCTTCACCCCTTTACCTATACCCAATTCTTGACATCGTCCACAGTGACTTCGGCCGCAACACGTCGGCGACTGGCCCGACCCACCGATAAATTCGTAGCGCTTTGAACTTGCTTCATTTTCTCCCTGGATGTCCTTGGCTGAAGGGCGCTCGAGGTGAGGGGGATGGAACGCACCACGGCCACTGCGCCTTGCATGTCGTTCCGGCATTCTTGCAGGGGCTGAGCCGTCGCGCAGAGGTAAGCAGGCATCGATCGCAGGCGATTCCGAACGCCCGATCACGCAAGATTCCGACACTGGATGCTCACTGCACGGCCGCTCTTGCGCAAGGCCGGAAGCTTCTGTAATTCCTCTCTTGTAACCGGTTACATGCCGGCACGCATGGAGATGGGGTCCCTTGGGAGGCGAGATGCAGCGCGCCGCGCGAAACGGACGCCCGTGGCGGTGACCATCCGCGATGTCGCCCGCGCGGCGCAGGTTTCCGTCGCGACCGTCTCGCGCGCCCTCAACGACAGCCAGACCGTCACCGACGAGACCCGCAAGCACGTGCTGCGCATCGCGCATGCGCTGGACTTCGTGCCGCATGGCGGCGCCCGCTCATTGTCGCTGCGTCGGACGGACACGATCGGCGTGCTCCTCCCGGACCTTCACGGCGAATATTTCTCGGAGCTGATCCGGGGCCTGGACCTTGGCGCCCGGAGCGGCCGGCAGCATTTGCTGCTGTCGGCTTCGCACGGCGAAGTCTCCGAAGCGGTCGCGGCTTTGCGCGCCATGCGCAGCCGCGTCGACGGCCTCGTCGTGATGACGCCCTTCGCCGACGGCGAGCTCGTCGCGGCGGCCGTCAAACGGGCCGTCCCGCTGGTGCTGCTCAACAGCCGCGATACGGCGCATTGCGACGTCTCCTTCGCGATCGACAATCACGCCGGCGCCTTCAACGTCGCCAAGCACCTCATTGCCCGCGGCCACCGCCGCATCGCCTTCGTTTCCGGCCCGGCCGACAACGTCGAGGCGCGGGATCGCCTGCGCGGCTTCAAGGCGGCCCACCGCGAGGCGGGTCAGGCTCCCGGCCGCATTCTGCGCGGCAACTTTCGCGAGGAATCGGGCTTCGCCGCCGCCTGCCAGCTGCTCGCCTCCGAGCTTCCGGACGCGATCTTCGCCGCCAACGATGCGATGGCGATCGGCTGTCTCCATGCGCTCAAGAGCGAAGGGGTGCAGGTCCCGCGCGACATCGCCCTCGCCGGCTTCGACGACATCCCGATCGCCAGGCTGCTCGATCCGCCGCTCACCACCGCCGGCGTCCCCATCGCCGAGATCGGCCGTCAGGCGGCCGACTGCTGCATCGATCTCATTCGCGGCAAGAAAATCGAGACGGGGTGCCGGCTGTCCGTGCCCGAGCTCGTCATACGCGCCTCTTCGGGGCGCCAATCAGGGACTGGCGCAGCGCCGTCAGCCCAATCCAGGAGGATAAGGCCATGACAAGGATCGTAACGCCGCGGCGGCTTCTGCAGGCCGCATTGCTCGCCGGGGCACTCGGCCTTGCCGCGCCGTCCTACGCCCAGCTGACCACCGCGACGATCCGCGGCACCGTCAGCAATGCGGCCGCGCCCGCGCCCGGGGCGACCGTCACCGCCGTCAATGTCGAGAACGGCTTCACCAGCCACGCGACCACGGGGTCCGACGGCACCTACACCCTCTCCGGCCTCAGGCCAGGCACCTACGATATCAGTGTCGCCGGCGCCGCCCCGCAGCGCGTGGTCGTGGAGATAGGCCAGGCCGCGACGCTCGACCTCGACACGGCCGCCGCCGCTGCCGCCGCGGCCGCGGATAACGGCAATGTGATCGTCGTCAGGGGCACCCGGCTCGGCGAGACGCGGACGTCGGAAATCGCGACCAACGTCAGCCGCGAGCAGATCGAAAATCTGCCGCAGAACAACCGCAACTTCCTCAATTTCGCCGCTCTCGCACCGGGCATCAAGGTTCTGCAGACCGACTTCCGCCAGACCTTCGCCGGCGGCGGCGTCGGCGCCGATCCCAATGGCGACAGCTTCGGCGGCCCGCAGATCAACGTCTTCATCGACGGCGTCAGCCTGAAGAGCAACGTCCAGCAGGGCGGGATCGTCGGCCAGGACGTCAGCCGCGGCAATCCTTTCTCCCAGCTCGCGATCCAGGAATTCCGGGTCGAGACCTCCAATTACAAGGCCGAATATGAGGATGCCGGCACCGCGATCATCACCGCGATCACCAAGTCGGGGACCAACGAGCTCCACGGCGAGGCGTTCGGGGAATTTCAGGACCAGCACCTGATTTCCCGCGATTTTTTCCAGCATAAGAACAATCAGCCGAAGGTTCCTCTCAAGCGCTATCAATATGGCGTCTCGCTCGGCGGACCGATCATCAAGGACCGGCTGTTCTTCTTCGGAACCTATGAGGCGAACATCCAGGATCGCGTGCAGAACGTGAATCCCGGCACGCCTCAGCCCGGCCAGGGGGCCCTTCTGGGCTTCGACCCGAACGCGTTCCGCGGCAATTTCGTCAGCCCGTTCCGCGAGCGGCTCGGCTTCGGCAAGCTGACATGGCGGATGGCCGACAACCAGATCCTCGAGGCCAGCGGCAGCATCCGCAAGGAGACCGACCTTCGCGATTTCGGCGGCCAGGCGGCGCAGGAGCATGGCAGCAGC
Organism: Alphaproteobacteria bacterium; assembly: GCA_028293025.1. Classification (GTDB taxonomy): domain Bacteria; phylum Pseudomonadota; class Alphaproteobacteria; order Sphingomonadales; family Sphingomonadaceae; genus Allosphingosinicella. The sequence goes on along the minus strand of JAQGLF010000166.1, from coordinate 1,930 downwards.
GTCCGCAACGACGTCTATACCGGCAAGCTCAGCCACACCTTCAATGGCGCCGGATTCATCAACCAGGCGACCTTCGATTATCTGAAGTCGAACCTGAACTTCGGGGCGCTCTCCAGCGCCGGCTTCGGCCGCAATTACGCCGGCGTGATCCAGCTCGGCGGCCGCGCCGATCTGCAGCGCATCCAGCAGGAAAGCTATACCTTCCGCGACAATGTCAGCCTGACCAACATCCATTGGAACGGCGATCATTTGGTCAAGTTCGGCGCCAAGGTGTCACTGCAGCGTTACCATGTCGGCGGCTCTGGCCCGAACGCCAATCCGCAGTTCAACTTCGATTTCGACCCGTCGCGGAACCTCGATTTCAGCTTCCCGGACGTCGTCAATTTCGGCGGCGGCAATCCCGACGTGAAAGCGCGCACGACCCAGGTCGGCCTCTTCGCGCAGGACGACTGGAACGTGAACGCGCATCTCACGATCAACGCCGGCATCCGCTGGGACTATGATTCCAATGCCAAGAACAACAGTTTCGTCACGCCGCCGGCCCAGGTGGCGGCGCTGCGCGCGCTCGGCGCCGACCCGCGCGTCAAGAACGGCTTCTTCAATGTCGAGGATTATATCTCGACCGGCCATCGCAAGGCCGAGCTCCACGATTTCGCACCGCGCCTCGGCTTCTCCTACGATGTGAACGGCGATCACCGGACCGTCTTCTTCGCCGGCTATGGCCGCTATTACGACCGGGCCATCTTCCGCAGCGCCGCGGAAGAGACTTTGCTGTCGCAATTCCGCTCTGGAACCCTGCTCTTCTCGAAGGACGGGCTCCCCCGCCAGGGCCAGCCGACGATCAAGTTCCAGTCCGCCTTCCTCACCCCCGCCGGGTTCCAGGCGCTGCTCGCCAGCCTTGCCGCGGACCCGACATCGCCCGGCACCAGCGAGCTCAGGGTGATCCCAAACAATCTGAAGACCCCCTATACGGATCAGTTCAGCATCGGCATTCGCCAGCGCCTCGGCGCGGCACGGACCTCGGTCTCGTTCAGCCACATCATCGGCAAGGACCAGATCGGCTATGCGCCGCTCAACCGGTCGCTGGTTCCGAATCCGGCCAATGGCGGATTCTATGATTTCATCCCTCTGACCAACGGCTTCAGCAACGTCGTCGCCGCCTTCAACACGCGCCAGACCCGCTACGACGCGCTCTATGTGACGGTCGACAAGCCCTATTCCCGGGAATCGCACTGGGGCGCCGGCATCACCTACACCCATGTCTTCCAGTCGAAGGAGCGCGGCTATTCGTTCAACTTCGACTATCCGAACATCTCGGCCGACCCATTCTATCCCAATGCCGGCAACGAGCGGGACCGCGCGGTGATCAACGGCATCGTCGACCTGCCGCGAGGCTTCAAGCTCTCCGGCCTGGCGACGATCAGCTCGGGGCTCCCCTTCCAGGTCATCGATGCCAGCCAGGGATTCCAGCCGGGCAAGCTCAAGATCGGCGACTTCAGCCACCTGCCGCATTATATCCAGGTCGATGCCAGGCTGCAGAAGTCGATCCGCTTCGGCGGCGACCGCGAGCTCACGCTGTCGGCCGAAGTCTTCAACCTGTTCAACCAGAACATCTTCGGCGGGGCCGACAATTTCTTCGGCCCGGGCTCGAATCCGACGGTCGTCAATCCCAACTCGCTGGCCGGCGGGCCGCGCAGCTTCCAGTTCGGAGCGGCGGTGCGCTTCTGACCTGTGCGGGGCGGCCGCCGCGCGGCCGCCCCTTTACTTTGCGGTCCGCGAGGTGAAGCGATTCCGACGGTGATCAGCCGGCGCAGCGTCCTTGGTCATGGCGTCCTCGCACTGGCGGCGGCGGGTGCCGGCGCGGTGCGTGGCGCGCCGGGCGGGCGGCTGCCGAACCATGCCTTCCTCGACGACGTCCAGCGGCGGACCT
>JAQGLF010000143.1 GCA_028293025.1 Alphaproteobacteria bacterium | reverse complement strand
GCGGGGTGGGCGCGGCCTGTTCGGGCGGACCGGTTTCGGGCGCCGCGCTCGGCGCCGGCGGCATGGGGGTCGGCTGCGGCGAAGCGGTGGCGGGGCCGACATCCTTGACGAATGAGACTTCGATCGGCTGCGGCGGGGGTGGCGGCAGGCGGGCGACGGCGAGGCCGAGCGACAGAGCGGCGAACAGGGCGACATGGCCCGCGGTGGCGATGCCGAAGCCGGTGGCCTGCGCCCGGTCCATCAGCGCGGCGCCTGCCCGGCGACGCTGACCAAAGCGACCTTCCTGAGGCCGGCATGGTCGATCTCGCCCATCACCGCCATCACCCGGCCGTAATCGAGGCCGCGATCGGCGCGCAGGTAGATGCGCGGCCCGCCCGGCTCTCCGCTCGCGGCGGCAATCTGATCGAGCTTCGCCGCCAGCGCGCCGGCCGCAAGCTTCCGGTCGTCGACGAAGACCGCGCCGTCCTTGTCGAGCGAGATCTGGACGGGCTTGCGATCCTGGTCGAGCGCCGCCGCCTTGCTGTCGGGCAGGTCGATCTTGACGCCGGCGACGAGCAGGGGCGCGGTCACCATGAAGATGATCAGCAGCACCAGCATCACGTCGACCATCGGCGTGACGTTGATCTCCGCCATCGGCGCCCGGCGGGAGCGCCGCCCCGCGCCCGTATAAGGCGCCATCGCCATTACGTCTCCTCCCCGGCACGGGGAGGGGGACCGCACGGAGTGGGGTGGAGGGGGGTAAGCGCAGCGAGCGTGGAGCGGCGGGCCCCCTCCACCATGCTTCGCATGGTCCCCCTCCCCGTGCCGGGGAGGAAAAGTTCGCCCGTGCTCATTCCCGCTCCAGCTCGCGGCTCAAGGTGCCGTGGAAGCCGTCGGCGAAGCGCTGGAGGCGGGCTTCCATGCGGTTGATGCCGAAGCTCATGCGGTTATAGGCGATCACCGCCGGGATGGCGGCGAACAGGCCCAAGGCCGTCGCGAACAGGGCCTCGGCGATGCCGGGGGCGACGACCGCGAGGCTGGTATTGTTCTGGCCGGCAATGTCGCCGAAGCTGCGCATGATCCCCCAGACCGTCCCGAACAGGCCGACGAAGGGCGCGACCGAGCCGATCGTGGCGAGAATGTTGAGACGCTCGGCGAGGGCGTCGACTTCGGCGATCACGGCTGCGTTCATCGCCACCGCGAGGCGCGAGCGGGTGCCCTCGCGATCGACCTTGGTGCCGGCGGTGGAGCGGCGCCATTCGGCGATGCCGGCGCCGAGCACCGCCGCGCTCGGCAGCTTCTCCTTGCCGCGGGCCTCGTAAAAGCCGTCGACGTCGCCGGCCTTCCAGAAATCGCGCTCGAACGTCACATTGCCGCGGCCGATGCGGCGGATGCGGATCGCATGGCCGATGATGATCGCCCAGGTCCAGACGCTGGCGAGGATGAGGCCGACCATCACCGCTTTGACGACGATGTCGGCCTGAAGGAACAGGGTCACCGGCGAAAGGCTGCCGCCGGCCGCTTCCAGATGAGTCACGTATCTCCTTCCCTTTGCAGCCGCGCGAATTGCTCCATCCAGGCCCGCGGCTGCCGCCTCGGCCGGCCCTCGAGCGTGATGAAGGCGGCGGTCACCATGGCCTCGGTCAGGATTTCCTCCCCGCGCATGACCCGCTGATGAATGACGATGCTCGCCGCCCGCACCGTCTCGACCTGGGTCATGACGACGAGGTCGTCGTCGAGCCTCGCGGAGGCGCGATAGCGGATCGAGAGGCCGGCGACGGCATAGACGCCCTCGCCCGCCTCCACCGCCGCCCTCTGGTCGATGCCGACCACGCGCAGCATGTCCGAGCGGGCGCGCTCCATGAAGCGCAGATAATTGGCGTGATAGACGATGCCCGCGAGGTCGGTATCCTCGAAATAGACGCGCACCGGGAAAAAGTGCGTCTTTCCACGCATTTGGCCGTCCGCCGGCCGCACCATCTCCCCATCGCTCATCGCCCGGCTCTAGCGGTCGGGGATTCGCGGTGAAAGCTTTAACGGGCGAGGCGATTCATATTCGGGGTCAGCGGCGGCGCAGCCAGGCGTCCCTCTGCGCCTCGATCAGCCGGATGACGTCGCCCATCGGCAGGTTCATGTCCGAAAGATGCATGCCCCAGCCGGGCAGGCGCTGGCCGAGCACGACCACGTCGCCCGGAATGACGTCGGTGCGCTTGTCCTTCGGGTCGGCGTTCACGTTGGTCGCGAAATAGCCGATATTGCCGCGATGGACGCAGGCGCCGGAGGCAAGGCCTTCGGTGCGGAGGAAGGGTGTCGGCGGCGCCCCTTCCGACGACCAGGCGATCGGCGTCTGGTCGGTGGCGGAGGAGGGGCCGGTATACCAGTAGCTGTCGAGCGGGGCGGCGCCGTCGCCGCCGAGCCGGGCGGGGTTGGTGCAGCCGATGGTCATGCCGGGCCCGACCGCGCGGCCGAAGAGCGAGGCTTCGGGCGGCGGGCTCTCGGCGCGGAACGAGACCCACGTGAGGATGCAGCCGGTCTCGCCGGTCCTGGAGCAGAGCGGCGTCTTCTTGAACGTGCCGCCGACCAATTTGCCTTCCGGCACCTCGACGTTGAAGCCGGCGATCACCGCCGAGAGCATGCGCGCGGCGGCGGGACCCTTCTCGACCTCCTCGGCGATCAGCCGCTCGATCATGATCGAGCCCTGGCTGTGGCCGATCAGCACGAACGGCCGGCCCTGATTGTAACGCGCGAGATAGGTGCGCCAGGCGGCAAGCACGTCGGCATAAGCCATGTCGAAATTGCGGGTCACGGGCGCGCCGGCCATCGCCTTGCGCAAGGCGGTGAGGGTGGCCTGGCGGTAGACCGGCGCGAAGGTCCGGCAGATCGTGCCGTAGCGGGCGAACTGGACCCAGGCGGTCGTCTGCTCCTCCGGCCCCGGCACCAGATCGGAATTGTCGCCGGGATCGCGCGACACGGTCGGGTAGACGTAGAAGCAGTCGATCTTTGGATTGGCGGCGGGCTTGACCAGTCCGGTCGAGCCGTAGCCGTTCGGGTTGAGCGCGGTGGTCGGCAGCGGCTTCGAGCAGGCATCGTCGCGGCCGGGGAGGCAGAGCCAGTTCGCCGTATCGGCATAATCCGGCGCGGACGTCGGTGCCGGCTGCTGCGCGGCGGCTGGCGCAGCGGCGAGAAAGGCGGCGGCAAGGCCTGACAGCATCTTCATCTCAATCCCCTCATTGCGAATCGAACAGGCCGTCTTGCGCGCTTTTGGGCTGCGGCAGGCCGAGATGGGTCCAGCCGCGGCCGTTCAGGCAGCGGCCGCGGGCGGTGCGGGCGACGAGACCGAGCTGGATCAGGAACGGCTCGATCACTTCCTCGATCGTATCGCGCGGCTC
>JAQGLF010000121.1 GCA_028293025.1 Alphaproteobacteria bacterium | reverse complement strand
GAGCCGCGGGCGCGGATGTCGGCGGAGGAGGCGCCGATCATCAGCTCGATCTCGCCGGGCTCGATCTTCCAGCGGCCCGAGTCCCAGATCGCCATCTGCTCGGGCCGCAGGGTGAAGGTGATCCGCTTCGCCTCTCCCGGTGCGAGCGCGACGCGGCGGAAGCCGCGCAGCTCCTCGATCGGGCGCGAGACGCTCGCCACCGGATCGTGGGCGTAGAGCTGGACGACCTCGTCCCCCGCGACCGCGCCGCTGTTGCGGACGGTGACGCTCACATCCACCGTGCCATTCGCCGGGACGGAGGCGCGGCTGACGCGGAGACCGGAATAATCGAAGCGGGCGTAGCTGAGGCCATGGCCGAACGGGAAAAGCGGCGTGATCGGCAGATCGTGATAGCGGACGCTGTCCTTCGCCAGGTCCGGATCGGCGGGGCGGCCGCTCGGCAGCCGATCGTAGAAGAAAGGGACGGCGCCGGTCGCGCGCGGGAAAGTGACGGGGAGCTTGCCGCCCGGCGAGACGCGGCCGGTGAGGATGTCGGCGATGGCCGGGCCGGCTTCGACGCCGAGGAACCAGGTTTCGAGGATCGCCGGCGCCCGTGCCGCGAGGCGGTCGATGGCCAGCGGGCGGCCGTTCGTCAGCAGCACGACGACCGGCCTCCCCGTATCGAGAATGGCGTCGGCGAACGCCTGCTGCGCGCCGGGAAGGCCGAGATCGGAGCGGCTGCGCGCCTCGCCGGTCATGTCGAAATCCTCGCCGACGACGAGGAGAACGAGGTCGGCGCGCTTCGCCGCCTCGACCGCTTTGGCGATGCCGGTGCGATCGTCGCCGCGCGGGCCGGCGCCGGGCTCGTAGACCAGCTCGGTCCCCTGCGGCAATGCGGCGGCAAGTGCCGGCAACAGGGGCCGGACGTCCTCGACATGGCCCTGCGCCCGCCAGGAGCCGAGCTGCGAATTGGCGTCTCCCGCCAGCACGCCGACCACGGCGATGCGCCGCGCCGAGGCCGCGATCGGCAGCAGATTTCCCTCATTCTTGAGCAGCACGATCGAGCGGCGCGCCGCCTCGCGGGCGACGGCGCGGTTGGCCTCGGACAGGATGACTTGGCGCTCGCGCGCGGGATCGGCGCCCCGGTACGGATCGTCGAACAGGCCGAGCCTCTCCTTGGCCGTCAGCACCCGCCGCACCGCCTCGTCCAGCGCCGCGCGCAATTTCGGGTCGCGCCGCACCGCCGCCTTGAGGTCGTTCGCGTAGAGGCCGGCGGACATGTCCATGTCGACGCCGGCATCGAGGGCGAGGGCGGCGGCCTCCGCGTCGCTGCCGGCGACGCCGTGGTTGCGCAGCTCGGCCACCGCTTTCCAGTCGCTGACGATCAGGCCCGGCCAGCCCCAGGCGCCGCGCAGGGTGCCGCGCACCAGCGCCCGGTTGGCGGTCGTCGGCACGCCGCCGATGCTGTTGAACGCGGTCATGAACGCGCCCGCTCCCGCCTTCGCCGCAGCGTAGAAAGGCGGCAGATAGACTTCGTTCAGCGTCCGCTCGGAGATATCGGCCGAATCATAGTCGCGCCCGCCCGTCGCCGCGCCGTAAGCGGCGAAATGCTTGACGGTAGCGAGGATCGTGTCGCTCTCGCCGAGCGAGCGGCCCTGATAGCCGCGGACCTGCGCCGCGGCCATCGCCGAGCCGAGGAACGGATCCTCCCCCGCCCCTTCGACGATCCGGCCCCAGCGCGGATCGCGGGCGATGTCGACCATCGGCGAGAAGGTCCAGTGGACGCCGCTCGCCGCCGCCTCCTCGGCCGCCACCCGCGCCGCGCGCTCGGGCACCGACGGATCCCAGCTCGACGCCATGGCGAGCGGTACCGGGAAGATGGTGCGATAGCCGTGGATGACGTCGAGCCCGAAGAGCAAAGGGATGTGGAGCCGCGACTGCTCGACGGCGACGCGCTGCAGCGCCCGGCTCGGCTCGGCGCCGGCGACGTTCAGATAGGAGCCGACGCGTCCTTCGCGGATGCGGACCTTCTCCTCCTCGGTAATCAGGCTGTTCAGCGCCTTGCTGCGGCCGCCCGGCATCTGCGTCACTTGGCCGAGCTTCTCGTCGAGCGTCATCCGCACGAGCAGCGCTTCGATCCGCGGCGAGGCGCGATAGGGCGCCGCGGCGATCAGGACGATGGTCGCAGCGGCGAGGATCAGGCGGCGGATCATCGGGCCTCCAAAGCAAGCAAGGCGAAGGTCGCGAGCCAGTGCTCGCCCATATAGTCGCCGGCGACGTGGGGAAGGCTGGCGTCGAGATGCTCGACGGCGGTGCGGCGCGCGAGCTCGGCCAGGTCCGGCTCCAGCGCATCGGCGAGGCCGCGCCAGCACCAGGCGCGGCTCAGGTTGACGCCGTCGAGATGGGCGATCTTGCCGTCCGAGCGGTCGGAGACGAAGGCCGGCGTGAAGAGGCTGCGCGGCTCGCCGGCGGCAAGGTCGGGCAGAAAGGCGTCGAACCAGGCGCGGAACGGACCGTCCGCAAGCGCACGGCGCATCAGCAAGGCCTCGGTGAGCGCCGGAGAGAGGAAGTCGTCGCCGCCCGGCTCCCAGGCGGGGCAATTGCGGTCGCCAGCATAATAAGCCTCCGCCCGCTCCCGGATGAGCGCCGCCAGCGCCGCGTCGTTCGACTCGGCCCAGTCGAGCGCGAGGATCATCGCGAAGGAGGTGTTGAAATGGGTGCCGGTGCGGATCGGATAGGTGAGCCTGGGAAGAAACGCCTTGAACCGGTCGGCGAAGGCGGCGGCGAGCGGCGCCAGATCGGCCGCCCAGCAGCGATCCTCTTGGCGCTGTGCCTCGCGGTGGAGGGCAAGCAGCCATGCCCAACCATAAGGCCGCTCGAACCCGCCGGTATAGGCGCGATCGAGATAAGCGCGCTCGCCGGCGATCTTGTCGGGCGTCAGCATCTCCCCGGCCAGCGTCTCGATTTGCCGCGCTTCGGCCAGGCCCGGGAATAGCCGCCGGACGCGCAGCATCAGCCACCAGCCGTGGACGCAGCTGTGCCAGTCGAAGCTGCCGAAGAAGATCGGGTGCAGCGCGCGCGGGCCGAGCACGTCCTCTGGCCCCTCCATCACATGGTCGAGCTTGTGCGGATATTCGCGGGTGACGTGATCGAGCGCGATCGCGGCGAAGCGGCCGGCGGTCTCGGCGGTGAGGGCGTGGGTCATCGGGCTCCCCCTACTTGATCCTCGCCGGAACGGGGAGGAGCTAGAACGCCAGGAAATAGATCA
>JAQGLF010000067.1 GCA_028293025.1 Alphaproteobacteria bacterium | reverse complement strand
GTGATCGTCTCCGGCCTCGCCCGCGGCATCGATTCCGCCGCCCATGACGGATCGCTCGAGACCGGCACGATCGCCGTCGTCGCCGGCGGCATCGACATCTTCTACCCGCCGGAGAACGAGGCGCGGCAGCGCGCGATTGGGGAACGGGGCCTGCTCGTCGCCGAGCAGCCGCCGGGGACGGAGCCAAGGGCCCGCCATTTCCCCTATCGCAACCGCATCATCGCCGGACTGGCGCAGGGCACGGTGGTGGTCGAGGCGGCGCCGCGCTCGGGCTCGCTGATCACCGCCCGCTGCGCCGCCGATTTCGGCCGCGACGTGATGGCGGTGCCCGGCTCGCCGCTCGATCCCCGCGCCCAGGGCTGCAATTTGCTGATCCGCGACGGCGCGACCCTCGTCCAGACTGCCGAGGACGTGCTGGAGGCGATCGGCCCGCTCCGCGCTCTGCCCGTTCGCGAAGGCAGGAACGGCTACGAGTCGCCGCAATCTTCGTCCGACGTCGCCGAGCAGGAACGCCGGGCGATCCTGGCGCTGCTCAACGCCACGCCGGTGCCGGTCGACGAGCTGATCCGCCAATGCGGCCTGCCGGCGGCGTCCGTGCAGACGATCCTCCTGGAGCTGGAGCTCGCCGGGCGGCTGGAGCGGCACGCCGGGGGCAAAGCGAGCCTCGTCTGAAGGTTCGCGCCTCGAGCGGACTTTAACTGTGAGGGGCCGCTTGACGGCGTCAAGCATCGGTCCCCACCCTATACGCGTACGCGTGAAAGGTGCCCGATCCCAATGAAGCTCGTCGTCGTCGAATCGCCCGCCAAGGCCAAGACCATCGAAAAATATCTCGGGCCCGGCTATCGCGTGCTCGCCTCCTACGGCCATGTCCGCGACCTGCCGGCGAAGGACGGGTCGGTCGATCCCGATGCCGGCTTCGCGATGGAATGGGAGACCTATCCCGACAAGGCGCGGCAGCTCAAGGCGATCACCGACGAGGCGAAGAAGGCCGATTCGTTGATCCTCGCCACCGATCCCGACCGCGAGGGCGAGGCGATCAGCTGGCACGTCCAGGAGGTGCTGAGGAAGCGCCGGGCGCTGCCCGCGGACGTCGAGCGGGTTACGTTCAACGCCATCACCAAATCGGCCGTCACCGAGGCGATGAAGCGCCCGCGCGGGCTCGACGAGGACCTGATCGATGCCTATCGCGCCCGCCGCGCGCTCGATTATCTCGTCGGCTTCACCCTCTCGCCGGTGCTCTGGCGCAAGCTGCCCGGCGCCAAATCGGCGGGCCGCGTCCAGTCGGTGTCGCTTCGCCTCGTCGTCGACCGCGAGCGCGAGATCGAATTGTTCCGGGCGCAGGAATATTGGAGCGTCGCCGCTTTGATGGAGGCGGACGGCCAGGAATTCCTCGCCCGCCTCGTCCGCTTCCGCGGCGAGAAGATCGACCGGCTGACGATCGGCGAGGAGAAGACCGCCCAGGCGGCCAAGGCGGCGGTCGAGGCCGGCCTGTTCACCGTCGCTTCGGTCGAGACCAAGCCGCTCGGCCGCAACCCGCCGCCGCCCTTCACCACTTCGACCCTGCAGCAGGAAGCGGCGCGCAAGCTTGGCTTCTCGGCCAGCCACACGATGCGCCTCGCCCAGAGCCTCTACGAGGACGGGTCCATCACCTACATGCGGACCGACGGCGTCCAGATGGCGCCCGAGGCGGTGTCCGCCGCCCGCAAGGCCGTGGTCGACCGCTACGATGCCGCCTATGTCCCCGACCGGCCGCGCCATTACGAGACCAAGGCCAAGAATGCGCAGGAAGCGCATGAGGCGATCCGCCCCACCGATTTCGGGCGCGACCGCGCCGGCTCGGGCGATCATGGGCGGCTCTACGAGTTGGTCTGGAAGCGCGCGCTCGCCAGCCAGATGGCCTCCGCCCGGCTCGAGCGGACGACCGCCGAGCTGGTCGACGGCAGCGGCCAGCACGCGCTGCGCGCCACCGGCCAGGTGGTGCTCTTCCCCGGCTTCCTCGCCCTTTACGAAGAAGGGCGCGACGATGCGGACGATGAGGAATCGCGTCGCCTGCCGCGGCTCCGCCAGGGCGACGCGCCGGCGAAGAAGAAGGTGATCGCCGAGCAGCATTTCACCCAGCCGCCGCCGCGTTATTCCGAAGCGAGCCTGGTCAAGAAGATGGAGGAGCTCGGCATCGGCCGGCCGTCGACCTACGCCTCGGTCCTGCAGACGCTGAAGGACCGCGACTATGTCCGGCTGGAGCGCAACCGCTTCATTCCCGAGGAGAGCGGGCGGTTGCTCACCGCCTTCCTCGAACGCTTCTTCGAACGCTACGTCTCCTACGACTTCACCGCCCATCTCGAGGACGAGCTCGACGAAATCTCCGGCGGCCGCATGGGCTGGCAGGCGGTGCTCGAAAAATTCTGGCGCGACTTCAAGCCGAAGACCGGCGAGGTGATGGAGCAGAAACCCTCCGAGATCACCGCGGCGCTCGACGATTTCCTCGCCCCGTGGCTGTTCCCCGACAAGGGCGACGGCAGCGATCCGCGCCTCTGCCCGTCCTGCGGCGAGGGCCG
>JAQGLF010000054.1 GCA_028293025.1 Alphaproteobacteria bacterium | reverse complement strand
AAGAGCCTCAACGAGATCAAGGAAGTGCTGTCGTCGATGGGCCTGCGCCTCGGCATGGACATCCCCGGCTGGCCGCCGGAGAATATCGAGGAGATGGCCAAGAAGCTCGAGCAGGAATTGCTGGGCTAAGCTGGCTTGCGAGACGAAAGACGAAAGGCCGTTCCGAAAGGAGCGGCCTTTCCTTTTTCAGGGGCCTGTCGCTCCTGCGGCGCCGTCCGGCGCCCCTCATGCGACGCCTGGCCCGGGCGCTGGAACAAGTCGCGCGCTCGGGGATTCCTCCGCGGCAACGGCAATTTGAGGGAGCCAGGACCATGGCCAGCGAACGCGAGCTGATCGATACCGGAACCGACAAGCGCTACGTGCGCCGCGACGAGCAGGGTCAATTCAAGGAATCGGTCGACGTCGGCCGCAGCCTCGCCGCCGACCAGCGGCAGCATTCGAAGAACAAGGCGAAGCCGGGACAGGGCGACCGCGGCGACCGCTGAGGTCCGCAAGCCCGCTCCGCTCGTAGCTCGCATACGAAGAGGCCCTCCGCTGCCGAAGGGCCTTTCGTTCAACGCCGTCGGCTTAAGGCACGTCGGACCAACCTGACCGGCTTAGCGGGGCGGTGACGTCAGGTGCACCATTCGATCCAATGAGAACGATCGTCAAACCTCACCTTGAAGCTTGAACCGAGACAGCCCTCAAGCGCCGAAGTCGCCGCTCCGATCGCGGCCCCTAATCCAATGCCGCCTGTCGTGAAAGCGGAGATGATTACTGCAAGCAGACCAGCCGCGACTGCCTGGTTCAGGCACTTACGGATCTTCGCCTCATCAGGACCTTCAATGGTGACAGTCAATTCGTGTCGAAGCTTCTTCATTTTGACGTGGAAGACTCCGCACGTCCCGATGGGCTGAAAACTGTCATCATAGACCGCGATTTTTTCGGACACGATGACGTGGCCGGGGGCAGCCACGCGACGCTTCAACAAACCTTCAGAGTCGACCAGTTCGGCGTCGCGACCAAGGATGATTGTTTCATCATTGTCCCGCGCAATTATGCGAACGCCTCGCGCCCACGCTGGCGCGGGGACGAAGTCGCTTGCCGCGATCGGCAGTTCGACACTCAGCACTGGCCCGATCGGGGGATCCCCGACGAAGTCGAACTCCCAGACGCCATCCGCAGGGGGTGCGATCGGGTAACGCGGGGAAAGGTGGCCGTGCGACCATCCGCTACTGGGAACGATTCCGACCGCAGCGACAAAGATGCGATGGCTGCCCGGAAGGCCGATCGAGGGTAAACGAAAGGCGACTGCTTCTCTGACACGTTGAACAGATTCTGTGTGCATGATGTGGCTCCCATCCGGTGACGCGGCGATGGCCGCAGCGATTGTCTAACGGAAAGAGGAGACCGGCCTGCGTGATGCCCGTCACGCGGGAATGTCTGCAAGATTTATAGCAATGGGGTGTTAACCCATACAGACTTGATCATTGCCGCCGTCGGCATGAGGCTGGGTGAGCAGGTGATGAACCTGGGTTTAGCTTGTGGGAGATTCTTCTGTTCGAAGCACGCGACCTCGAAATCGTACGCTTGGCCTTCTCCTGTTCGGAGGCGGCTTCGGAACAGATCCTGCGCCAGGGGCGAATCCGCTCCTATCCGGTCCGCGCACCGATCCTCCGTCAGGGCGACCGCTCGTTGACGGCGCATCTGCTGGTGCTCGGCCGCGCCCATGCCCTGCTCTACGGCCTCGACGGGCAGGTGTTCCTGCTGCACGAATTCGGCCCCGGTGACCTGTTTGGGGCGCTGGGAGGCCCGGCCACGGGCACGGAAGAGGCGGATGTGATCGCGGTCGAGGACGTCCGCTCCTTTCTGCTCGAAGCGGCGGCTCTGGTGAGGCTCGCCGAACGACACGGCAGCATCGGCCTCGCTTTGTCGCGCCTGCTGCTAAAGCGGCTGAGGGCGACGGCGGCGCGCATGTACGAGCGGACGGCGCTCTCGGCACCCGGCCGAGTCTGCGCGGAGCTGCTGCGGCTGGCGCGGGAGGGAGAGGGCCTTGCCATCCGGCCCGCGCCCGTCATTGCCGAGCTGGCGCTGAGGGTCGGTACCACCCGGGAAACCGCCTCGCGTACGGTCAACGCGCTCGAACGGCGCGGCATCATCCGCCGCGAGGTTGATTTGTTGGTCGTGGTCGCGCCGCACCGGCTCGAAGCGGACCTACTTTAAAGCTAGACGTCTTTCGATCGAAGCTTCTGTCGGCGGCGGGAATCAGGCTCTCAACCTCAGACGGGACGCGGCTTCAGCGCGTAGAGCTCGATCGGACCGCCGCCGTCTCGTGCCTCGAGCTCGCCGATCAGCTCTGCATAGATGCCGCTTTCGCGCGATGCGGAAAGGGCGGCGGCGAAATCGCCGGTGACGCAGACCGATCCGGCCGCCGCCGAAGCCGCCGCCGCATCCGCCAGCGCGGCCGCTTCGCCAATCAGCCGAGGCTTGCCGCTGAACGGGTCGGCGATCGGATCGACGATGCCGTAATGGCCGCCCACGCCGACGCCCACCACGACGAGAGCCGTCGCGGCGCGCGCCGCCTCGGCGATGTCGGCATATGCCACCATCAGCTGGCGGCCGGTGAAATAGGGGGGCACGGCCGGAACGGCCAGCCCGCCCAGCCGGTCCCGAAGCTGCGCCAGCTGCACCTCTACCTCTTCGCCCGCCCCGAGCGCGACCGCCAGCAGGGCAAGGCGCTCATGCCGGGCGAACGGGACCGGTAGCCGGTTCTTCGCAGGCAATGCCTCTCCAAGCGGGGTGACGATGCGTTGGCGCCAGCCTTTCTCCGCCCAGCGCAGATACAAGTCGCTGTGGGGGTCGTCCTCCGCGACCACCAGCAGCTGGAGCGCAGAGCTTTCGAGCCGCCGCGCGTTCATCGCCGCCGCGCCCATCGCGATCTCGTCGCCGAGACCGATCGTCGTCCAATCCAGTTGGACGCCGATCGGCCGGACCGTCCGCACCGTTTCGGCCCGCTCCAGCACGGCCTCGAAACGCCGCCGCCAAGCCTTGCCGAACGGCTCGACCGAGACGGCAGCGAACGCCTCCCGCCCCCCCGGCAGCACCGCATGCAGCTCCGCGCCGCGTTCGAGCAGGGCTTCGGCGACGATGATGTCCGCGCCCGCTCCTAGCGCGCCGAAGCCGAAGCCGACTTTCTCCTCCTCAAGCGCGGCATGGATCCTATCGTCGAGATGCGGCCGCCGTCCCTTCCGGGCGTCGAAGGACATATGCCCCCCGAAATGCAGTGATTGGGGCGGCCGATGGCCGTCAAGCCACGTGGCGTCCCGCCCCTGCGCATTGAGGATCAGGCCGAACTGGCGGAGGGTGGAGGCATGGTCCTCCCAGGCACGGGGAGCCAAAGCGACCGCCTCGGTGAAAGCGGCGGCCGCCTCATCCATACGGTCGAGGAGGAGCAACGCTTCAGCCTGCGTAGCCGCACGATAATAGGGGGATTCGGGTTCGTCAGGATGACTTGCGAGGGCATGGAGCACCTGCCCGGCGCACCCGGCAGCCAGAACGGGATTCCCCGCGAGGAGCGACAGGGTCGCAGCGTTGATTAGGCCGTAGGTACGGCGCCCCTCGGCGGCGCTACGCTTGTACGCCTCAGCCGACTCTTCGTAGAGACGCTGTCGCTCCTCTCCAGTCGCCCGAATAGCCTTATCCTTGAGCAAGCGGGCCATTACAGATAGTCCGGCAGCGCCGTGGCGGGCGGCAGGTTCAACCGTCGATAATTCCGCCCACGCGCGATCCACGGCACCCGTTCTCGCTAACGCGATCACGTAGGCCAAGTGGCCGGCCGTGGTCATGTGTCCTTTCATCTGTGTTGTTCTCATAAGCGGCTTGTCGAAACCAGGATTGCTTCAATATACACCCGGAGGGGCGACAGGCGGTCCCATATTAGTACCCGTCTCTCCTCCCAGCCGCACCCCCCTAGTTTGATCGAATGCCGTCTGAGAGAATGCCAAGTGAAAGCTGAATGTCTCCCTCACGCCGTCATCGATATTATCACCGTAGTCATTTTTCGACATGTAGTTTACGCAGAAAAATGCGCTAAGTTGTTGTGTTCCATAGTTGGTGTCTGGGTCATCCACCGGTACTATTATCGTCTTGCCCTCGAAAAAGGCATGATTCGGGGTCGGGGTGGGATATATGACGATGCCCGGATCAGCAAACTTCCAGTCTGGATCATCGACTATAAATGCAATATAGCTTTTCTTCCTCCATTTTACCGGCAAGGTAACCTTTGGAGGTATGTCGTATGAATGACGCGCGTTAAGAACCATCCAAGATAAGTATCCAGGAACAAAGTCACGCGTTATCTCATCTTCGTCGTTCCAGAAATAAAGTTCTTTCGTATAACTGTCTGGGCCCGTTGGTGTTAGATAATAGCAATATATGCTAGAAATTTCTAAGTGTTTAGATCCATAGGGTGGAGGTTTACAGGGGTTGTGATTGCCCCCGGCCCATAATTCGGATGTAATCACTTCAAACTGATCTAGATCGATTTGTTCCATAGCGTGCCATCCTTCTTAAGGTGTGGGTCGTGGAAGAGATGTCACACAGTGTGATATCTCATTTAATCTACTATATTTTTTACTCGTGAGCTCCCCGGAGACGTTCCTGATCTCTTGGGAAAGCTCAATCTTCGAAAGTCCTTGGGGAAAAACAAATCCGCTGTAATATAGATCGCAACTTATGAATCCCCTAAATAGTAACCATTCAGCATTTTCGGGATCATATCGGTTCAGACGGTGGGACCAATCGTAGGCAGCGAAGAGGTGAGCTTTTGCGTTGGCAAAATTGCCCGCCTTCTTGAGAGATCGAGCCAAGCCCCGTTCTGCGAGAGCGAGCCGGTAAGTGATCTCTACATTCTCGGGAGCAGACCGATGCAAGGGCTCTAGTATTTCATATTGTCGCGACCGGGCACTGAGCGACTGAGCCCACAGACTGCGCATGAAAAAACTGTCCGCAAGCCACCCATAAGCATTTGCCTCGTCCCGTAGGGCGCTCCCATCCGAGGGCCCTGCCTGGGTGAGGCGCTGATATAGGACAAGCGCTTTTTCGTAAGAGTGCTCCGCGGCTGCGTAATCTTTCGTTCCGTTCAGTTGGACATTCCCTAGGTTGACTGCACTCGACGCCGCTACATCCATATAGACCCGATTTGTCGGCGAGGATGAGATGAGGCGGTCGGCCGCGGAAGCAAAGAGCGCATATTGAGCCTGCGCTTCGGGCCATTCTTGCCGCAGCTCATGAACTCGACCGATCCAATAATTGCTCCGCCCATGAGCAAGAATGCGCTCTAGAGAGTGGGGGGATCTCGCCAGGAGGGCGCCCGTGGCGCGATGCGCTTCTATAAACTCGGATAATGCCCCGTCGAGCCGACCAAGCTTCTCGTCGTCGTCGCCCATAATTTGGAGAATTCTGGCTCGCCGTTCGAGCGAGTCGTCATCGAGCCTTCGGAGATCTTGACGCCGGTACCTGGCGAGAGCCCGTTGGTTCACTGCCTCCATAATGTCGAGGCGCCCGACCGTCTTGAGCCTGTCGCGCAAATCGGTCAGCATGAACTCAACCAGTCCTTCCGCTTCGGCTCGCTGGCGCTGCGCCTCGCGTCTCTGCGTGAGCGCGATGCCCGTCAGCACCGCCATCACTAGCATCGCTGCCAGCGCCAGCGCCGTGATGGCCATCACGCTGCGGATGCGGCGCTGGGCGTAGCGCTGGACGAGGGCGTCGAGGCCGGTGCCTGAGAGGCCGGCGACGAGCTTGAGGAAGCCGAGACGGCGGCCGTCGCGCCCCGGCCTGAGGTCGGCGGCAAGCGGCTCCGCCCGGCCCGCGGCCAAGTTCGGCGGGAAGCATTGCGCCGGATCGCCCTCGACAATGGCGGCGAAGACGGGCCGGCCCGGGTGGATCTCCCGAAAGGCGGCGATCTCCTTAGCGACCCATGGCGACGACGCGGCCGCGGGAGAACAGAGGATGACGAGGTGATCGGACACGGCGAGGGCGGCGCGCACCCGTTCGCTGAGGTCGCCGGTGGCGGGCAACTCCTCGCGGTCGCGGAAGATCGGCGTCAGCCGCGCCGGCACCGGGCCCCATTCGCCCTTGGCGCCGACCAGCCGTTTCGGGATGCGATAGGTCTCCAGCCGCCGGTGCAGCCAGCGTGCGGCCGCTCCGTCCTTGTGGCTGTAGCTCAGAAAGGCGGCATAGCGCCCGGTTCCCTGGTCCACGTCAGTCCGCCCCCGAGTCGCCAGTCTATCTCAAAAGAAAAAAAGCGAAAGCATCTCTTGGACTGCTTCACACACCGTGATGGCGATCACGCACGCACCAATCTTCGGTGTCATGCTGCGCTGCGATTGGGAGGGGTGCTGTGATGACCGCGGTTCTTTAACTCGGCACGGATTCGTCGACCCGATCCGCGTCGGATGCAGATCGGGGCAGCGCAGTCATTTCGGACATTCAGTTCGCGGAAGCAGCATTCGACATCAGCAATGGAGGCAGAAATGGACAAGACGCAAGTGAACTCATTTTGTCATGACTATGTCTATTTCCTGTTTCACGCCGGCCGCGCCGCCGTCATTGCGACGATCGTGCTCGGCATCCTGCTGGCCGCCGCTGCGGTCGTCCTAGCGGTTCGCAAGCCGCCGGTGGTGGCGAATGCGAACCTGGCCACCGCCATCGCCAACCCAACGCCGGTGATCGACTCGATCCGCGCCTTCATCCAGGCGATTGCCAGCGCGCCGACCTGGCTGGCTTTGTTCGGCGGCGGACTGCTGCTGCTGTGGATGGCCGGCTACGCCGCCCCGGACTATTGCAAGGCTCCGCCGCCTCCGCCGCAGGCGCCTGCGGCGCACGCCTGATCCTCCCGGAAAACCGAAACCCGCCGATTGGGTGAAGAAGAAAGGCCGTCCGTCTCCAGAGGGCCCTTCCGCCTTCAGGCTTGCTTTTCGGGCTCGCCCTGCTCGCCCTCGGGCTCGGCCGCCGCCTTGCGGCTCCTCTTCCGTGGCGTCTTGGGCGGGGCGGAGACGATCTCGAAATGCGGCCCGTTGTCCTTGATCGTGACCTTGACCTCGCCGCCGTGGATCAGCTTGCCGAACAGCAATTCCTCGGCCAGCGGCTGCTTGATCTTTTCCTGGACGAGCCGGCCCATCGGCCGGGCGCCGTAGAGCTTGTCATAGCCGCGCGTGGTCAGCCATTTGCGCGCTTC
>JAQGLF010000039.1 GCA_028293025.1 Alphaproteobacteria bacterium | reverse complement strand
CTTCAAGCTCGCCGATCCCTCACCGGCGGATGTCACCGCTCCCAAGGGTACGCGGCTCGCTGCGGAGACGGAGGGCCCGCCGGTGATGTTCGAGACGGAGCGGGGCATCGCTTTGGCTCCCGGTGCGATATCGGCCCTGGCCGCGGTCGATGCGGCAACCGACGCGATCTTCCTCACGCCGCCCGGCGTGGCGGGCGGCGTCCTGCCGAGGGCGGCGGCGCTGCACCGCTCGGTCCGCGGCGGCGCCGCGGCTGGCGCGTCGCAGCTCCAGGTCAGTCCGGCGAGCGGCCTTGAGACGGGGGCGGTGCTGAGCCTCGGCGCTGGAGCCGCGGCACGGCAATATCGTGTGACGGCGATCGAAGGGGAGCTGGTGACGGTCGAGCCGCTGCTCGAAGCCGCGCTCGCCTCCGGCGACCCGGCGGATGAGGTGGCCGGCTTCGTCCCCTTCGGCGGGACCAGCCGCAATCGCCAATTCCACGCGCTCTATCTGGGCCACAAGACCCTGCTCGACGTCCCTTCCAAGCTCAGCATCACCGTGACCGGGGCACCGCTGCCCGCCGACGCCAAGTGGAGCTGGTGGGGCAAGGCCAGCGACGATAGCCCGGCCGCCTGGCAGCCGCTCGAGCCGGCGGACGCCGGCGGACGGCTCCAGCTCGGCAAGGAGAAGGGCAAGCCGGTCCAGAAGGAAATCGGCGGAAAGGAGTCGCTTTGGCTGCGGGCGGAGTTGCCTCATGCTTCGGCCGGATCCATCGAAGCGCGCGAGATCCGGATCGCCATCACGGACGCGGGTCTCTGCCAGGCGCGGCGCGAGGACAGGTGCAAACCGCCCGGGCCGGCCTCGGTCGACTTCGAGGCCGTCGCCAACACGACTGCCGTCGTCCCGAACAGCCCGTTCCACCCGTTCGGCCGCGAGCCGCGCCTGTTCGACAGTTTCTACATCGGCTGCGCCGAAGCCTTCGGCAAGAAACAGGCGGAGATCAGCCTTTGCTTCGAGCTCGGCGGCCCCAATCTCGGTCCGCTCGCGGCGCTTGCGCGGGATGGAGTGCTGCAGGTGTTCGGGGTTGGCACCGACGGCCTGCTCTACCGAGGTGAGCTCGCGGCCGGGGGCGGACAATTGCTGCAGGTGCCGCCGCCGCGTCAGAATGCCCGGG
Organism: Alphaproteobacteria bacterium; assembly: GCA_028293025.1. Taxonomy (GTDB): domain Bacteria; phylum Pseudomonadota; class Alphaproteobacteria; order Sphingomonadales; family Sphingomonadaceae; genus Allosphingosinicella. The sequence goes on along the minus strand of JAQGLF010000039.1, from coordinate 2,666 downwards.
CGCTGATGCAGCAGGCCCCGGTGGCGGCCTGGGTGATCGGCGTGACCGTCTATGTCGCAGTGGCAGGCGTCGGCGAAGTCCAGCTCGCCAGCTTCGGACTCGACAGCAAGCTCGATCCCGCATCGGTGCAATGGGTGGCGCTGGCCGTGCCGGCCGAGGATGCCCGGAACCGGGTCGAGGAGATCGCCATCCGCGATCGCGGCGGCTTGCCGGTGGTGCACGGGCGCGCCGGGAAGCGGCTGCTGAGCTGGACGAAGAGCGGTGAGGCCTTCGAATGCAGGGCCGAGACGGGGGATATTGTGGCGCTGATCGTCGCTCAGGGCCTGGATGCCCTGATCACGGTCGGGGCGGAGCCGAGTCCGGTGATCAGTTCGCTGGTTCCCACGGCGACCGGCTGGGCCACCTTCGCTGTCGCCGCGCCCGGGGACTTGCCGGAATCGCGGCTGGCCGCCTGGGGACGCGCCGCTGCGGGAGGTTCCCCGGCGACGATCTTCCTGGCCGGCTACGATACCCCGGTCGAACCGGTGACGGGATTGCCGCCGAAGGCCCCCGAACTGTCGATAACCCGGATCGACAAAGGGCCGCCGCCCAAGGTGAAGAAGCTTGCCACGATGGCAGTCGAGGCCCGGCTGCCGATCCTGTTCGAGGCTCCGTCCACCTCCGCGAGCGCCGGCCAGGCGCCAGCCATCGTCCTCGCGACCGACCCGCCCAGTCGGTTCCTCGACGTCGACGGCGCTCCCCGCAAGGTCGAAGACAGCCGGCCAATCGGTCCCAGCGACAATCAATACCGCCACTTCGTCTCGCTGGCCGGGCTGGCCGCGGTGCAGGCCGGCGATTTCGGATTGCTCTTCCGCCCGTCGGGGGAGTTCGAGGTTCCGCTCGCCGCGCGATTCCGCAAGTCTGCGCCCACCGATGTGCCACCCGCCACGCGCTTCGTCACCTTTGGCGGACCGGCAACCGGCCCCGGCTATTCCGTGGTTGCGGGTAGCGGACGGCAGCTCCTCTTCGATATCCTGTCGCCTCCCCCGCCCGCCGGGCCGGCGCGCTTCTACCAAGACGTCGCCAGCGGGACCGGCGACATCATCTTCGTCAGTCCGAAGCGCATCCGGCTTCAGAATGTCGCCGTCGCCGCCGATGTGGACATCGCCCTTTTCCATCTCAACGACGCCGATGACCCCGGCGCGCTCCCCGACGCCGGCATCTGGAATCTTAAACCCGGCGGCGCGACCGGAGGACCCAGGTGGAAGCGGCCCAAGGGCTTCCCGACGACCGGGCCGTTGCGCTACGCGCTCCTCCAGCGCGCGCGCGACGGTTCGGGCACGGAGATCGAGCGGGCACTGCCGCTACAGGAGGTGGCGCAAGTCGCCGACCCTCCCGCACTCGCCGCCAAGCTGCTCGCCGGCATGCTCGCCAGCGCCTACGATCCCTCGGTCACGGTCGCCGCCATGGAGACGATCGGCGGACGCTCTCTGATCGCCTTCCCGCATGACCTGATCGACGCGCCCGCAAGCGGCGGCCTGGTCGCGCGCCTGACGATGCCGGCCCCGTGGAGCTCGGTCGGGCCGAACCAGCCCGCCAACCCGGCGCTTTCCTGGGAATATTGGAACGGCCAATCCTGGTGGGCGCTCGGCATCGGCAACCTCGCGGACACCACGGCGAATCTGCTTTTCGGCGGCGGCGTCTTCTTCGACGTGCCGGGCGACATTGCCGAGACCGAGGTGGCCGGCGCCCGCAATTACTGGATTCGCGGGCGCCTCACCGGCGGCGACTATGGCGAAGCCAAAATTACCGCCGTGTCGCACAAGGACACGCCCAAGGAAGGGGAGACGAGCCAGACCATCGAGCGCGACACGTCGACCGTCCGCGCCCCCTACGTCACCTCGCTGAAGGTTGGCTTCTGCGCGCGCGCGCTGGTCCCGCCCGAGATCGTCCTCACCGAAGACAATCTCGGCACGATCGACCGCACCGGCGCCAACGATGCGGGAATGGGGATTCCGGTGTTCACGTCGGTGGCCGAGCTGATGAATCCGGCGCCTCCGGCCCGGCCGGCCTCCGCCGCCGACGGGAGCGAGGAATGCGACGAGCCCTGCCCGCTGCCGCCGGCCGAAATTGCCGAGCCGGATCCGTGCGACGAGCCCGGCGCGGCCGACCGGTGCGACAATCCCTGTCTCGCCGGCACCGGCGCGCGCACCGGCCTCGGCACCGGAATCGATGCTGATGCGCCGTTCACCCGCGGGCTCCTGATCGGCTTCGACAAGGCCTTCACCGCCGACCCTCTCGCGCTCTACGTCGATGTCGACCGAGGCGCGCTTCCCGCGCGCATCCGCGCCGACATGTTTCGGAACGGCCGGTTCGAGCCTGTCGAGATCGTCAAGGACGCGACCTACGGATTCAGCGAGCCGGGCGCGATCTTGCTCTCGCTTCCGCATCAGCCGGACGAAGCGCAGGTGGCGGGCGGCAATGCCCATTGGCTGAGGATAGCGCCGGAGGCCGGGGGCCTGGCCTGGGCGCCGCGTCTCCGCGGCATTTACCTGAACGCCGTCGACGCCTTATCGATCGAAACCCGCACGCTGGAGAGCCTCGGCCAGTCGTCCGGCAGCCCCGATCAGGTCTTTCGCCTGTCCCGGGCGCCGATCCAGGCCGACAGCCTCCTTCTCCGGGTGCGC
>JAQGLF010000032.1 GCA_028293025.1 Alphaproteobacteria bacterium | reverse complement strand
GATCCCAATGCCGATGCGGCGGTCAATTACGGCGCCATCGGCGCGGTGATCGGCCATGAGATCAGCCATCATTTCGACGATCAGGGCCGCAAGTTCGACAAGACCGGCAATCTCGCCGATTGGTGGTCGGCGCAGGACATCAGCCGCTTCCAGGCGATGACCGGCAAGGTCGTGGCGCAATATGGCGCCTACGAGCCGATCGCCGGCAGCCACGTCAACGGCGAGCTGACCTTGGGCGAGAACATGGCCGATCTGGCCGGCCTCGCCATCGCCTACGACGCCTACAAGATGTCGCTGCACGGCAAGCCCGACAGGGTGATCGACGGCTATACCGGCGACCAGCGCTTCTTCCTCGGCTTCGGCCAGGTGTGGCGGACCAAGATGCGCGAGGCGGCGCTGCAGCAGCAGCTCACCACCGACCCGCACACGCCGGGCATGTACCGCCCGAACGTCGTCCGCAACTTCGACGCATGGTACAAGGCGTTCAACGTTCGCGACGGAAAGCTCTATCTCCCCCCTGAACAGCGCATCAGGATTTGGTAAGGCGGTATTGAAGGGACCGGGCCGGCGCATGCGCCGGCCCGGTCTCGAATCGTGCCGGCCGGGAGTCGTTCGCTGAAGAGTAACAAGTTCGCCCTGTCGCTTGCCGGCGCCGCCCTTGTCCTCCTGTTCCTGATCTGGGCCGGAACCCACATTTCCCTCCATCTGGGCAGCGCTCGCGCCCAGCCAAAGGTCGGCATCTCGGCCGCCGAGATCGCGACCATCAGCGACCGCCAGCGCGCGTCCGACAGCGTCGTCGATTACGGCCGGCTCGACCGCCGGCTCCAGGCCGTGGCGCAGAAGCCGGACGTGGTCGGCCTCGCCGTCGGCATCGTCGAGGACGGCCAGATCCGCTTCCTCAAGGGCTATGGCGAGACCGTCGCCGGCAGCGGCGATCCGGTCACCGTCAACACCGTCTTCCGCTGGGGCTCGGTGTCGAAGGGCGTCGCCGCCGATCTGCTGGCCCTGCTGGCCGGCGAGGGCCGGCTGTCGCTGAACGACCCGGCTTCCAAATATGCCTCGTCGCTGCGGCTGCCGAACGGCGCCGAGAATGTGGCGACGGTGGCCGACGTTCTCTCCCACCGGCTCGGCCTGTTCAGCCACGCCAACGATTCGAAGCTCGAGGACGGCGTCGATCCGCATTACCTGCGGATGAGCCTGGCCCAGCTCAACGCCATCTGCCCGCCGGGGACCTGCTGGGCCTATCAGAACGTCGCCTATGATTCTGCGTCGGAGATGGTCGAGCGGCTGACCGGCAAGAGCTACGAGGAGGTCGTCCGCCAGCGCCTGTTCCTGCCGCTCGGCATGCGCACCGCGACGCTGAACCGCAATTCGCTCGTCACCTCGCCGAGCTGGGCGAGGCCGCATGTCGGCGGCAAGCATTCGAAGCCGGTCGAGGTTACCGACATCTATTATCGCGTCCCGGCCGCCGGCGGCGTCAATTCGACGATCATGGACATGGCGATCTGGCTGCAGGCCCAGATGGGGCTCGCGCCCGCGGTGCTGCCGCAGAAGGTGCTCGATGCGGTCCAGCAGGCGCGGGTGAGGACGCCGGGCGAAACCGGCCGCATGCGCAAGTTCCGCGAGCGGGTGCGCGAGACCAGCTACGGCCTCGGCTGGCGGATCTACGATTATGCCGGCCATCGCGTGATCGCCCATCGCGGCGGGCTCAAGGGCTATCGCTCGCTGATCATGTTCGATCCGGCGCTGAAGAGCGGCGTCGTCGCCCTCTGGAATTCGGCGAGCAACAAGCCCGGCGGCCTCGAATTCGAAGTGATGGACATGCTCTACCGGCTGCCGCCCAAGGACTGGCTCGGCGTGGAATCGGACAATGCGCCGGAACAGCCCGAGCCGGAGGGTTCGGGCGGGTAAGCCTGGATAAACCCCTCCCTTTCAAAGGGAGGGGAAGGGGTGGGTGCGCGCGTCCGCGCGCCAAAAGACTCTTCTGCGTCACCAAGCGAAACGGCGGCATCGAGCAGCCGCCGCGTTGGCCCGCCCCTTCCCCCTCCCTTTCAACGGTGATTATGTAATTCACAAACCCTGGGCGTGGCCGAGTTAGAGCGCCCGCAAAGCGGCTGTATCGGGCGGGGTGCCGGTTCCCTTGCAGGCCGAGCGTGCTGCTTTGGCGACGCTGGTTGCGAGTTCCGACACGATGGCAAAGCGTGCTTCCGCTGTCATGCTTGCGGGATTGTCGGAAGGTACGATCTTCTGGGTAGTGGTCCAGCAGCCTTTTAGGCCGGCCACTGCCTGAAAATAGTTCAGGCCTCTGACGACTGATAAGACGAGGTCGCCATCATGGTAACCTGCTTCGCAGAGAATGGGCGTGCAAGGATGTCGCTCCTCCCAGAGCTTCTCCGCGACAACCCACTGTCTATCAGGCAGCGACATAAGGTAATCCGGTCGCGCCAACGGTGGATCGGCCGTTGCGGCCGAGCCCACGATAGCCAATGCCGAGGCGGCGACAGCAGCGACCCTCATTCCGGCTTCTCCACCGGCTTATGCTTCACCAGCTTCCCGACACGCTCCCGGAAGCGCTCTGGATGGCCGTCGCAGTCTAGCCCGCGGGCGGCTTCCTTGAATTTGTCTAACTGCGTCGGGCCGGGGGCAGTGTTATCCATGCTCCTTTCTAGCATCCAAGAGTCGCTGGTCCAAACTGGCCGGGGGACCGGTTTTAAAAATGCACTATTGCCCTTTCAAGGGAGGGGCAGGGGTGGGTGCGCGCGTCCGCGCGCCCAGAAAGACTCCTGCGTCATAAAGCGAAACGGCGGCATCGAGCCGCCGCTTCGCTGCCCCACCCCAACCCCTCCCCTGAAGGGGAGGGGCTTAGGACCTGCGCTCCAGCACCGCCCAGACGGGATAATGGTCCGACGCCTTGCGCGATGCGGCGCTCTGGTGGACGCCGGCATCGGCGATGCCGAGCTCGGGCGTCACCATGATTCGGTCCAGCTGCACCACTGGCCGCCGGGTGTGGAAGCTCCGCCCGCAATTGGCGAAGTGCAGATGATGGGCGAATTCGCGCAGGCAGCCGCCATGCGCGCTCCATTCGTTGAGGTCGCCCATCACCACCGCGGGCATCGCCGTCTCGCGATGCTGGATGCAGGCGAGGATGCGGTGCGCCTGCCGCCGCCGCCACAGGCCCGACAGATCGAGATGCATGCCGACCACCCGCAGATCCTCGCCATGGACGCGCAAATCGGCGAGCACCGCCCCGCGCGGCTCCAGCGAGGGCAGATGGAGCATCTCGCGGTGGACGATCTCCACCGCCTTCTTCACCAGCAGGGCGTTGCCGTGCCAGCCGATGCTGCCGTCGCGCGCCTCGAACGGCACCGGCTTGTAGTCGCTATATTGCTCGATCAGGTCGAGCGGGATGGCGCTGGCGCGGGAGCCGAAGCGCCGGTCGGCCTCCTGCAGGGCGATCACGTCGGCATCGAGCTCGCACAAAACCTCGAGCGTCCGCTCCGGCCGCCGCCGGCGATCGGTGCCGATCGCCTTGCGCATATTATAGCTGGCGACGCGGATCATCGCGCCGTCTCCACCAGGGCGGCGCGCGGCGGCGCGATCGTCAGTGGCCCCGGCGGTCGGACAGCTTGCCCAATTGATGGTCGAGCGCCCGCACCGCCTTCTTCGCCGCGCCGATCACCGCGCGGTCGACATCGGTCCCCTGCTCCACGACGGCGATCGGCTGGATGCCGTTGACCCGGGCTTCGAGGCTGCAGCGCAGGTCGCCATTGCCGCCCTTCGACCCGTTGACGTCGGAGACATGGACCTCGACGTCGGTGATCCGGTCCTCGAAGCGGGCGAGGCGCTGGCGGATCTGCTCTTCGAGGCGGTTGTCGCGATCGCTGTCGCCGGGGATCTGGTTGTCGGCACGAATCTGGATGAACACTGAAACACTCTCCGTCACTGGCCCATCTTTGTGAATGCGAAGCGAGGGCTGCTGTTCCGTTAAAAATGCCGCTGGCTGGCGCGGCTTTGGCCGGGTAGCTTTTAGCAATGGCAAAGCCAAGGTCCCGTTACGTCTGCCAGGTCTGCGGCTCGGCCACGAGCCGCTGGCAGGGCCAGTGCCCCGATTGCGCCGAGTGGAACACCCTGGTCGAGGATGCGGGCGCGGTCGTCACCCCCTTCGCCGCGCGCCACAATCTGCGCGGCGGCGGCCGGCCGTTCGAGCTGGTCGCGCTCGATCGCGACGTGCCGCTGCCCGAGCGGATGAGCAGCGGCCTCAAGGAGTTCGACCGCGCCGTCGGCGGCGGCCTCGTCGCCGGCTCGGCGACCCTGATCGGCGGCGATCCCGGCATCGGCAAGTCGACCCTGTTGCTCCAGGTCGCGGCGCGGATCGCCGGCCGCGGCCTCGCCGTCGCCTATATTTCCGGGGAGGAGGCGACCGACCAGGTGCGGCTGCGCGCCCGCCGGCTCGGCCTCGGCGGCGCCCCGGTCGGCCTCGCCGCCGCCACCTCGGTGCGCGATATCCTGACCACGCTCGGCGAGAATCCGCCGCCGGCCCTGGTGGTGATCGATTCGATCCAGACCATGCATTCGGATCTGATCGAAGGTGCGCCTGGCACCGTCAGCCAAGTCCGGGCATCCGCCCAGGAGCTGATCCGCTTCGCCAAGGAGCGCGGCACTGCGGTCGTGCTCGTCGGCCATGTCACCAAGGATGGCAGCATCGCCGGCCCGCGCGTGCTCGAACATATGGTGGATACCGTGCTCAGCTTCGAGGGCGAGCGCAGCCATCAGTACCGGATCCTGCGCGCGGTGAAGAACC